>JAEZQS010000215.1 GCA_023412995.1 Pseudomonadota bacterium | reverse complement strand
GGGCGCGCCCTGGCCGATCTCGCCGCGGACCATCCGGCGCTGGCGCCGCTGCTCGCGCCGCTGGCGCGCCACCTGCGCGAGGACGCCCGCGAGTGGCGCGAGGAAGTGGTGCTGGAAACCGGCGAGGGCCGCCGCCTGCTGATGGTGCGCGGCACGGCGCTGCCCGGCCACGCCGGCTACGTGGTCGTGTTCGACGACCTGACGGTGCTGAACCAGGCGCAGCGCGACGCCGCCTGGGGCGAGGTCGCGCGCCGCCTTGCGCACGAGGTGAAGAATCCGCTGACGCCGATCCAGCTCGCGGCCGAACGACTGCGCCGACGCTTCCTCGGCCGCCTGCCGGCGGACGAAGCGGAGCTGATCGATCGTGCCACGCGCACCATCGTCAGCCAGGTCGAGGCCCTCAAGACGATGGTCAACGCGTTCGGCGACTATGCCCGCCCGCCGCAGCTGGCGACACGCCCGCTTTCGTTGCATGCGCTCATCGGCGAGGTACTCGATCTTTACGAGAACGACCAGCGCATCGCGCTCGCCCGCGAGCTCGCCCCTGGCGAACCGCTCGTGCGCGGCGATGCGGTACGCCTGCGCCAGGCCCTGCACAACCTGATCAAGAACGCGCTCGAGGCGATCGGCGAAGCGCGCAAGCCGCAGATCCGCGTCACCACCCGCGTGCTGCACGAAGACGGCGAGGGTTGGGTCGAGCTCGCCGTGGCCGACAACGGGCCCGGGCTGCCGGACGGTTTCGGCGAGCGCTGGTTCGAGCCCTACGCCTCCAGCAAGGCGCGCGGCACGGGCCTCGGCCTCGCGGTCGTGCGCAAGATCGCCGAGGAACACGGCGGCCAGGTGCAGGCCGGCAACCAGCCGCAGGGCGGCGCGGTGTTCACGCTGCGGTTGCCGCTTGAGGGCCGGGATTAGGGATTGGGGATTGGGGATTCGGGATCGGGTATTGGTGACTGGCACTGCCCGGAAAGACCGCCCGCATCAGCGGTCGACGAGATCCCGGACCGCGGCGACCAGCCGCTCGCGGAAGGCGCGATCGTTGTCTTCGTACCACGCGCGCGCGGCGGCGCCCATGGCGGCCCGCTGCAGCGGGTCCAGCGCGAGCAGGGCATCGACGCCGGCCGCCAACGCTTCCGGCGTGACGAAGTAGGTGGTCGCCAGGCGCTGCACGCCGGTGCGGGCGTACGGCACCAGCACGCCGCGGCCCGGGCCGACCAGTTCGTTCATCGGCTCGGCATCGGTCGTCAGCACCAGCGCGCCGACGCTCATCGCCTCGACCAGGTGGTGGCCGAAGCCTTCGGTCTCCGACGGGCACAGGTGGAACAGGTGCCGGTTCTGCAACGTGCGCAGGTCGGCATCGGCGAGATAGCCATCGAGCACGCGCAGGTTGGGGGCCGCCTGTGGCGGCGCCCCTTCGCGCTTGCGCTGCACGAGCGTGAGCAATGGAAAGTCGGGACGCGCGCGCCAGGCCGCGAGGATCGCTTCGGTGCCCTTGTTGATGCTGCGACCGGCGACGTGCAGGAAGGCCGTTTCGCGCGGTACCTCCGGCGAGCGGCGATCCTCGCTCGTGAAGCCGATGAAGCGCGTCGGGCAGCCTTTGGCTGCAAACAGCGCTTGCGCATGGCGCGTCTTGGCCAGCACGGCGTCGAGCCGCGGCAGCAGCGGGTCGAACTCCGGCTTGTACCACTCGGGGTTGGGCAGCAGCGCGTTGCGCCGCCCCAGCGGCAACCAGTCCGCCCACAGGCGCTCGAGCAACAGGTTGAGGTCGTAACGCCGCAGCAATGGGTCGCGCCAGCCGCGCCGCACCAATCCCCCGCGCACGCGGAGGAGCCGCAGGAGCCGGCGCAAGCCACCGTGGCGCAGTCCGCTCGCCTCGACGTCGAAACCCGCCTCGCGCAGCACGCCGGCCACCAGTGCGATGTCACGGCTCAACCCCGCGCCGTTGTCGCGGCCGATGACCTGGATGCGCGGCAGGCGCGGCTGGGGCTCGGCGTGGCGCGGCGCGCGGATCAGACAGGCAGTCCCCGCGAGAGGAGCCACAGCATCGTGAACTTCTGGCGCACGTAGTTGGCCTCGACGCTGGCGTACACGAGCCCGCGCCAGCCATCGAGGAAACCGCCGCGCAGCAGGTAGCCGCGCACGAAGCGCCACCACGGATTGAGCAGGATGTTGGCGATGCGCGCGCGCCGTCCGCTCGCGTGCAGGTGGGCGGCCATCAATCGCGCATAGCGCTCCAGCCGCGCCAGCTGGTCGCCGAGCGAGCGGTAGGCGTCATGGCCGAGGTCGCCGTCCAGCGTTCGCACCGGGCCGTCGACGCTCGCGTGCTCGTGGATCTCGCGCCCGCCGCGCCAGCCGCCACGCCGGCGATCGAACAGGCGCAGCACGCGATCCGGATAGGCATTGCCATGACGCAGCGGCTGGCCGAAGTAGTCCGTCAGCCGCGCGAAGCGGTAACCCGCCGCATCGGTGAAGCCGCCGTCGCGTGCGCGCTCGATCGACGCGCGCAGTGCCGGCGTGACGCGCTCGTCCGCATCCAGGCACAGCACCCAGTCATGGCTCGCCGAGCGCACCGCGAAGTCCTTCTGCGCGCGGTAGCCCGCGAACGCGTGTTCGATGACGCGCGCGCCACCCGCTGCCGCGCGTTCGCGCGTGCCGTCGGTCGAGCCGGAATCGACCACCACCACCTCGTCGCAGAAGGCGAGCGATTCGAGGCACGCGTCGATGCGGTCGGCCTCGTCGAGCGTGATGATGCAGGCGGAGAGGCGCGGGCGGCCGGGCGGGGTCATGGCCACAGCGTAGCCGAGCCGCCCGCTGCCGGACCATCATCGACACGACGTCACCGCGATCGCACGCAAACAAGTCAGACGCCGCAACCCCAAGCCCAGCCCCCAGCCGCCAGCCCCTAGCCCCTCCCCCCAGCCCCCGCTATCCTGTCTCTTTTCCGCAACGTGTCCCCATGACGACTGGCGCGCGCGTGCTCGTGGTGGACGACGAGCCGGACATCCGCGAGACGATCCGCGACATCCTCGAGGACGAGGGCTACCTCGTGGATCTCGCCGCGTCGGCGGGGGGCGCGCGCCGGCCGGGGCCGCCCCC
>JAEZQS010000212.1 GCA_023412995.1 Pseudomonadota bacterium | reverse complement strand
GACCATGGCAACGCGACGGCCGCCGGCAACGTGCTGCTGCACGCGTTCCCCGACCGCATCGCGCGCCAGGACCCCGCCAACCCGTACCGCTACGCCCTCTCCGGCGGCCGCGGCGCGCGCCTGGCGGAAGACAGCACCCTTTTCGGCGAACCGTGGCTGGTGGTGGTGGACCTGCGCCTGATGGAAGGCGACAGCCGCATCCTCGCCGCCGCGCCATTCGATGCCGACGAACTCGAACGCGCATTCCCGGCGCAGTTCACGCGCGCGCGCCGGGTGCACTGGAATGGCGATACCCGTGCAGTGGAAGCGTTCGAGGAGCGGCGTTTCGGCGCCATCGTGCTGGATCGGCGCGCCGTTGCGGCCACCGCGGCCGACACCGTGCCCGCGCTGCTGGAGGCCGTGCGCGAACTCGGCCTCGCCGCGCTGCCGTGGAGCGATGGCGCGCGCGAACTGCGCCGACGCGTCCAATCGCTGCGCGCGTGGTGCCCGGACCTCGGCCTTCCGGATTTCTCCGACGTGGCGCTGCTGGCGACGCTGGAGGACTGGCTCGCTCCGGCACTGGCAGGCACGCGGCGCCTCGATGCACTCCCGCCCGCCGCACTCGCCGACGCGCTGGCGGCGCGGCTCGGGTTTGCGCTCCGCCGCGTGCTCGACGAGCAGGCGCCCAGCGCGATTCGCGTGCCGAGCGGCATGGAACGGCGCATCGCCTACGACCCCGGGGCGCCGCCCGTGCTCGCGGTGAAGCTGCAGGAACTCTTCGGCCTCGCCGACACGCCGCGCATCGCGGCCGGCCGCGTGCCGCTGACGCTGCACCTCCTGTCACCGGGCGGCAAGCCGGTGCAGGTCACGCAGGACCTCCGCAGCTTCTGGGAACGCACCTACCCGGAAGTGCGCAGGGAGCTCAAGGGCCGCTACCCGAAGCACCCCTGGCCGGACGATCCCTGGTCCGCAACGCCCACCCATCGCGCCAAACCCCGCCGCTGAGTGGCGCGGCGGGTGGCCAGGGCAGAAGCCTGGACCACGAAGAACACGAAGCGCACGAAGAAGAGCCATCAGAAGATTCCGGCTCCGGGCGCACCAGGCGCACCGGGGAAAGGCAGGCGAGGCAAGGGCAACGTTAGCCGGCAGGCTTGCCAGGCCCGCGGTCCGACGTGCCGGTGGGTTCGGGTTTGTGCGGGCCGCCGGGGGATCACCGTCGCGGCTGCGGGCTCGCGGCCGGCTTTGGCGCGCGGAACCATTGCGGATGCAACCGGTCGCAGTCCGGATGCATCCCATGAATCTTCCACCCGGGAAAACCTGATGAGCAATCCGCGCCGCGTGCTTCCCTGGATGATCGCCTTCCTCGTTGCGGTGGGCGCGCTGGGCGCCATGCTGGCGCCGCGGCTGGCGGCGGTGTTCGCGGCCAATCCGTTCTTCAACGGCGTGATCCTGGCGGTGCTCGCGGCGGGCGTGATCGTCAACCTGCGCCAGGTGCTGGTGCTCTCGCGCGACGTGCGCTGGATCGAGGCGTACCGCCGTGCCAGTCCCGATCGCGCGCCGACCGGACGCCCGCGCCTGCTGGCGCCGATGGCGCGCATGCTGGAAGGACGCGAGCGCGGACGCGCGGCGCTGTCGGCCGCGTCCATGCGCAGCCTGCTCGACAGCGTGCAGGTGCGTCTGGAGGAATCGCGCGACCTGTCGCGCTACCTGATCGGACTGGCGATCTTCCTCGGCCTGCTCGGCACGTTCTGGGGATTGCTGGTCACCATCCGCTCCATATCCGACATCATCGGCACGCTGGACGTCGGCAACGACGCGGTGGCGATGTTCGGCGCCCTCAAGGAAAACCTGCGCGAGCCGCTGGGCGGCATGTCCACCAGTTTCTCGACTTCGCTGTTCGGCCTCGCCAGCTCGCTCGTGATCGGCTTCCTGGACCTGCAGGCGAGCCATGCGCAGAACCGCTTCCACGGCGACCTCGAGGAATGGCTGTCGGGCATGACGCGCCTTTCCTCCGGCGGCGCGATCGAGGCGGACGCCTCGGTACCGGCCTACGTGCAGGCGCTGCTGGAGCAGACCGCCGATGGCCTCGACCGCATGCAGCGTGCGCTGGTCGAGAGCGAGCGCGAGCGGCGCGGCGCCGGCGAACAGCTGGGCGAACTCGGCGCGCAGCTCGGGCGCCTGGCCGACCTGCTCGGGCGCGATGCGCGCGAGCGCCAGGCCGCGGCCGAAGTGCAGGACGAGCTGAAGGCGGTGCTGCGCCAGCTGGCCGCACAGGGCCAGCCGACAGCGCGTCTGGGCGAGGACCTCCGCGCCGAGCTGCGCCTCCTCTCGCGCACCATCGCCGCCGCGCTCGAGCGCCAGGAAGGCGCCGGCCGCGCAATGCCGCCGATGAGCGCCGAGCGCGAGCCGCGCCGATGAGCGTGCTTCGTCGCCGGCGCACGTTCGACATCTGGCCGGGGTTCGTCGATGCGCTGACCTCGCTGATCATGGTGATGATCTTCGTGCTGCTGCTGTTCGCGATCGGCCAGTTCGTGCTCTCCGATACGCTGTCGGGCAAGAACCGCGCGCTCGATGCACTCAATGCCCGCGTGGCCGAGCTGGCCAGGACGCTCTCGCTGTCGCAGGAGCAGAAGCAGGCCCTCGATGCGCGGGTAGCGGAACTGGCCGCCTCGCTGGGCAGTGCCAGCGGGGAACGCGACGCGCTGCAAGGGCAGCTCGACGCCGCGAATGCCGAAGCGGCCCGGCTGGGTGCGGACGTCGCGGCGCTGTCGCTGCTGAAGCAGCAGCTCGAAGCGGAGGTCGCGCGCCTCGGCGCGGAACTGGACACCTCCAAACAGGACCTGGTGAAACAGACCGACCTCACCTCGACCGCGGCAGCGCAGGTGGAACTCCTCAACCGCCAGCTGGCCGCCCTCAATGAACAGCTCGGGCGCATCCAGGCCGCCCTCGACATCGCCAACCAGGACGTCGCGACCAGGGACGCGAAGATCGCCGACCTCGGCCGCCAGCTCAACATCGCGCTCGCCAACCGCGTCGGCGAACTCGAACGCTACCGCTCGGAGTTCTTCGGCAAGCTGCGCGCCGCGCTGGGTGAGCGTACCGACATCCGCGTGGTGGGCGACCGCTTCGTGGTGCCGACCGACGTCCTGTTCGAATCGGGCTCCGCCGACCTCACGCCCGCAGCGCAGGCGCGGCTGGAAAGCCTTGCGACCAGCGTGCGCGAGATCGCGGCGGAGATTCCCTCGAGCATCGACTGGGTGCTGCGCATCGACGGCCACACCGACCATCGCCCGATCCATACCGCGCAGTTTCCCTCCAACTGGGAGCTGTCCACCGCGCGCGCCGTGGCCATCGTCAAGTACCTCGTGGTGCAGGGCATCCCGGCGCACCGGCTCTCGGCCAACGGCTTCGGCCAGTTCCAGCCGATCGATCCTGCCGACACCCCGGACGCCTGGGCGAGGAACCGGCGCATCGAGATCCAGCTGACGAACCGGTGAGGGGCGGGTGGCGAGGAGCCAGGCACGCCGGGCGAGGTTCACCCGGCGGCCGCGGGCGAACTGGCCCCGCCGGTCGCTGGCGCAGCGGGTAACCTAGCGGGATGGCTGCAGGGTCCTACCTTTTTGGCGCGTTCCGGCTCGATGCGCAGGCGCGCGAGCTGTTCGAAGGCGATCGCCGCATCGCGCTGCCTCTGAGCACGATCGACTGCCTGGTGCACCTCGTGCGCCACCGGGACCGGCCGGTCGGGCGCGATGAACTGGCCGCCGCCGTGTGGGGCCGCGCGGACGTCAGCGAGGTGTCGCTGAGCCACGCCATCATGCGCCTGCGGCGCGTGCTCGGCGACGACGGCAATGCCCAGCGCATCATCCGCACGGTGCCGCGGCTGGGCTGGCGCTGGGTGATGCCGGACACGCGCGAGGCGGACGCCGCGCCAGCCGCATCCGCCGAGGGGGAAAAGGCTGCCGCGGTGGTCGTCCCCGCGCCAGGCACCGCGCGGCGCTGGCG
>JAEZQS010000205.1 GCA_023412995.1 Pseudomonadota bacterium | reverse complement strand
GTGGCGAATCCGGCGGCTGCCCAACCGCCGCGCGGCGCCGGCCGCGCCGGCTGCCGGCACCGGCACACGCCACGTCCCCGCGGCGCCACGTTCCGGCGCGCCAGCCATAGCGTTGCGGGCCCGGAGTCCAGTACCATCGCGGTCTTGCCCCGCCTGCGGGGCCGCGCATGCGTGCGTGTAGGGGCACGAAGGGGGAATGGGCCGCGCCGCGGTCCGCTTGCCACGACCCGTGCAGCCATGCCTGGATCCTGGAGACAGTTCGGATGATTCGCATTCTGGAAATTCTGGTCGCTCTGCTGATCGTGGGGCTGCTCGCCGTGCTGGTGGGCGTTCTGCTGCCGTCGCACGGCCATATCGAGCGCAGCGTCGAGGTCTCCAGCCCGGTCCGGCAGGTGTACGACTCGGTCAATACCTTCCGCCGCTACCCGCAGTGGTCGGCCCTGCGCACGTTCGATCCGAACGTCCAGATGACCCTCGAGGGTCCCGAAGCCGGCCCCGGCGCCAAGGTCAGCTGGACCAGCACGTCGCCCAAGGTCGGCAACGGCAGCCTCGAGATCACCGACAGCGTGCAGGACAGCAAGGTCATGATGGCGATCGACAACGGCTGGGTCGGCAACAACAAGACCTACACCGTCACGCTGGTGCCCTCGTCCAACGGCAAGACCCTGCGCATCAACACCGCCTACGACGTCGACTACGGCTGGAACCTGCTGTGGCGCTACGGCGGCCTCTACATCAATGGCGACCCCGCCGCGGTGATCCAGGGCAGCCTCAACAACCTGTCGGCGATGGTGGCGGGCTTCCCCAACACCGATTACAGCAACCAGCAGATCGACGTCGTCGACGTGGCGGCGCGGCCGGTGTTCCTGGTCGCCACCAAGGCGCCGCGTTCGCTCGACGACGTGGCCGACGCCACCGCCACCGCCATGGCCGAGATCGAAACCGCCATGGCGGCCGCAGGCGTCACCGCCGCGGGCCCGCGCATGACGATCACCACCAACTGGGGCGACGAGGATTACGCCTTCAGCGTGGCCGTGCCGGTCAGCGCGGCGACGTACACGGTCGATGGGCAGACGTTCCCGATCGACGCCCCCGAGCCGCCGCCGGCGTTCACCGACGACGAGGAAGAGACCCCGGAGGAACCGGCGCCGCTGGTCGCCGGCGATCGCGACGACAGCGGGCTGCGCGTGGTCAGTGGCAACGTGCGTGCCGCGATGTGGTACGGCGGCAAGGCGCTGGCGACCGAATACACCGGCAGCCCGGCTGCGCTGCCGCTGCTGCGGCTCAACCTCAAGGCGTATGCCGAGACCCACGGCTACCGCTACAGCGAATCCAACCTCGGCCGCTTCTGGGACGAGCTGGTTTCCGCTCCCGATGCCGTGGAGGGCGAGGAAACGTTCCGGGTGTACCTGCCGATCGAGCTCTGATCGCGCGCCAGCGCCCCGTGCCACCGGAGAAGCCGCGCCCTGCGCGGCTTCTTCCTTTCCGGCGCCTCCCCGGGCTGGCATGCGGGCACCGCGCATGGCAGGCTGGCCGCTCCGGTTGCCTGCGCCCGATGCCTCTCCGCCCCTCGCGCCTGCTTGCCCATTCCTGGGCCATTCCCAACACCGTCATCGGCCTGCTGGCCGGTTGCCTGCTGCTGCTGACGGGAGGAAGCGTGCGCCGCGTGCACGGCGTGCTCGAGTTCCACGGGGGCCTGCTTGGCGCCGGCGCCCGCCGCTGGCCGGACCGTCTGCCGTTCCACGCCATCACCTTCGGCCACGTCATCCTCGGCACCCGTCCGGCTGTGCTGGCCGCGGTGCGCCGGCACGAGCACGTCCACGTGCGCCAGTACGAACGCTGGGGACCGCTGTTCCTGCCGGCCTACCTGCTCGCGAGCCTGTGGCAGCTCCTGCACGGCCGCCGCGCCTGGCGCGACAACCCCTTCGAGCGCGAAGCATTCGGAAAACGGGTCCGCCCACCCCGGTGACGCTGCTGTCGCACGCGGCGCAGCCGCGACCGCGAAACCGGTCATCGTGCAGAGCCGCGAAGCGACAGAGTGAACCACGAAGCACACGAAGAACACGAAGGAAAGTAGAAGCGGGGGCAACGCTTCCGTAGGAGCGGCGCAGCCGCGACCGCAGAGCCGCACGCGCGACGAGGGCATCGCATTGGGCGTCGCGGCCGGCAACTCCGCGGTCGCGCTTGCAGCGCTCCTACGACAGCGCGGCGTTGTGGTAGACCTCCTGCACGTCGTCCAGCTCGTCGAGGCGATCGAGCAGGTCGCGCAGGGTTTCCTCCATCTCGCCGCTGACGGCGACGCGGTTGCCCGGACGCATCACGACGTCCGCCGACACGGGTTGCAGGCCGGCGCCGATGAGCGCGTCGCGGACCTGTTCGAACTGTTCCGGCGCGCACAAGACGGTGCTGCGCCCGCCGTCTACCTGCACGTCATCGGCGCCGGCGTCGAGCGCCAGCTCCAGCACACGGTCTTCGGCACCCGCAGCGGAGGTGTCGAACACCAGTTCGCCAGTGCGCGCGAACTGGAACGCGACCGAGCCGCTGGTGCCGAGGTTGCCGCCGTGCTTGGAGAGCGCGTGGCGCACGTCGGCGACGGTGCGTACCGGGTTGTCGGTCATCGCGTCGATGATGAGCGCCACGCCGCCGGGCCCGTAGCCCTCGTAGCGCAGCTCCTGCATGTCGTCGGCGCCCTCGGCACCCGAACCGCGGCGGACGGCGCGCTCGATGGTGTCCTTGGTCATGTTGGCCGACAGCGCCTTGTCGATCGCGACGCGCAGGCGCGCGTTGCCGGCGGGATCGGCGCCGTTGCGCGCGGCGATCGTGATCTCGCGGATCAGCTTGGTGAACACCTTGCCGCGGCGTGCGTCTTCGGCGTTCTTGCGGTTCTCGATGCTCGGGCCTCTGCCCATGGGACGTCCTGGCGAATGGCGGTGGACGGCGGCACGAAACCGCGCCGCCGCGGGGTCGCATTCTACAAGGGCGCGGCCCGCCTGCGACTCTCCCGCATGCGCACCGGACGATCACCATCCGCCCGGCTCACCGATAGCGGCAGGCCTGCGGCGGGGGACTGACGCGCGCAAGATCGAGCGTCCCGCTGTGCGTCCCGGCGGAGCCGCCGTTGAAGCGGTAGGCGAGGGTGGCCGTGGTGCAGTCGTGGAAGTCCAGCGTTCCGGTGCCTACCGCGCGCGTGCTGGTCGCGGTGCCCGCATCGAACGTGCCGCCGGTCGATTCGTAGATCACCAGGTTGCGCACCTCGCCGCTGCCGGGCACCACCGAGGCCTGCAGGGTGTACCAGCGCTGGCCCGCGCCGCCGCTGCCGCCGGTGGCACTGGGCGAAAAGGTGTACCAGGCGCCGAACAGCACGTTGCCGATCGGGTCGATGTCCAGCACCAGGCCCTGGCCGCTGGTGGCCGGATCCGCCCATGCGCCGGCGAGCGTATGGGCGGTGCGCGTGACGTCCGGATTGCCGGCGGCGCGTCCGATCGCCCCGGAACCGGTTTGCCCGGCCGCGAGGCAGGTCACGTCGGAAAGCAGGCGCGCAAGTGGGATGCTGCCGCTGCGCCCGCTGCCGTCGGTAAAGGCGTACTCCAGCGTCGCGTGGCTGCAGTCGGCTACCGCGAGGGTGGCGTGGCCGACCTGCACCGTGCTTGCCGGCTGCGGCGAATCGAGTCGCCCGCCTTCGGTGCGGTAGATCGCCAGCGCCGATTCGGCGGCGCCGGTGCCTTCGGGATCGCTCTGCAGCGTGTACCAGCGGGCGCCGCCGCCGGCATGGGTGTCGTAGGTGAACCAGCCGCCGAAGAGGAGGCCGGTACCGCTGCCGCGTACGTCTTCCTCCACCGACAGCACGATGCCCTGGCTCGGCGTGGCGGCGTTCGCCCACGAGCCGGTGAGGCCGCGCTGGTTGAGGTCGACCGCGCCGCCCTGTGGAGCTTCCCATGCTGCCAGCAGGCGCTGCACGTCGACCGAGCCGAGGCCGGTGGCGAGGTCGTGGCCGCCGCCGACGACGTAGCCGCGCACGCCGCCCGCCAAGCCGTTCGGACCCGGCGTGGTGTTGTTGCACAGGCTCGGCACGTCGACGTCGCAGTGGGCGACGCCGCTGGTTTCCACCGTCACGTCGTGGAACACGCCGTTGGCTGGATTGGCCGCCAGCGCATACAGGCGCGGATTGAGGTTGGCATTGGCGCTGCCGCTCGACTGGTTCAACAGCGCCGCGATGCCGGCCATGCTGGGCGCCGACGCCGAGGTGCCCGCCATGCCCAGGTAGCGGAAGTGGCCGTTGGTCGATTCGCAGGAACCGCCGAGCACCGCGGCGCAGGTGAAGTAGCCGGTATGGGCGGAGGCGTTGAGCGATACGTCCGGTGTATAGCGGCCGTCATGCCCCGGCACGCCGCGGCCCGCCTGCCACGCCGGGCGGCCGATGGTGCGGCTGACGCCGCCGCCGGTGGCCGACAGCTTCGTGGCGCCGTCCTCGTCCAGCGCATCGTTCCACGCGCCTTCCGGGATGTAGCCGCGGGCGGAGCCGAAACCGGGCCCGTTGTCACGCGACCACCAGCGGTCGGGGTCGGCGGTGTCGGCGAACTGGGTACCGCCGACGCAGGTCGCGTGGCTCGACGCGCACAACAGGTTGGTGCTGACGACCTCGCCGGCCTGCGGGTCTTCCTGGTGATCGGCGCAATCGGACACGCCGGCGTCGCCGGAGGACACGAATACCGAGATGCCTTCCATCGCGGCCTGCGCGAACAGGTCGTCGATGTAGGCGGCGGCGCCGGCGCTGTTGTCGGCCTCGCAGGTGCCGTAGCTGAGGCTGAGGATCTGCGCCGGCAGGGGCGTCGTCTCGATCGCGTACTCGGTCGCGAGATAGACGCCGTCGACGCGGCTTGTGCCGCCGCTCGCGATCAGCTTGACCGTGGCGCCGGGTGCCACGCTGCCGGCGCGCTGCACGTCGAGGGTCGCCTCGAGCTGGTCCATCATGGCGTCGTCCGGGTCGTCGCACGAGGGCGTGCCGGTTTCGCTGCAGCTGGTCGCTGCTGCGCTCGGCGGGTCGCCGTCCGGCGGCACGATCGTGACGGGCAGCCGCGACGGCAGCCCGGCCAGGCTCTGGAAATTGCGCATGTCCGCGTCCGCGACGCGCGAGCGCGACACGATCGCGATCGACTGGCCGCGGCCGTCGATGGTGCCGGCGGGCAGGTTGTAGATGGCGCGGAAATCATCCGGGAACACCGAGTGCTGGCACTGGTTGCCGGTGCAGGAGGAACTCGACGGGCGCGGTGGGCTGCGGCGCAGCAGCGGCTCGGCACGCAGCGGGGTCAGCCCCGCGACCGCCTTGACGCGCGCGGCCACCGCCGCCGGGACGGAAGGCGCGGACTGCGTGGCGACGCGCATGCCCTTGGGCGTGGCGTAGCGGTGCAGGGCAGTGCCGAAGGCGGCCGCCGCGGCCCCGGCGCTGCCGCTGAAATGCAGGCGCGTCCGGTTGGCCGAGAGGCCGGTGGCCTGCAGGCCCTGGCTGGCGAGCCAGTCCACCACCGCGTCCACGTCCGCCTGCGGGGGTCCGAAGCGCGCGCCGATCTCCTCCGGCGTCAGCCACTGGCGATAGTGCGGCGAGGCCGGATCCTGCTGCGCGGCGAGCAACGCGTCGAATGCCTGCTGCAGCGCCGGTGGACGGGCGAGCAGCAGCGTGGCGCGGCCGATTCCCTCGCCATCCGCGAGCGCACCGAGGTCGCTGGCCGGGCGCGCCCAGGCAGGCCGTTCGGCGCCAAGCGTCTTGCGCGCGCCGGGGTCGGCGCCGCCGGCCTCGACCGGGACGATCCCGCCCGCGAAGGCGAGTGCGGCGCAGGCCAGCCACGGCAGGTGCCATCGGAGGCGCCGGGCGCGCCCCATTGCGTTGTTCATCGGGGGGGAATCCTGCGGGGAACTGCGATGCGCTGCATTGGACGGCATTGGCGCGGGCCACGCAAGGAAAGGGCTGCCGCAGCGCGACGCAGTGCGCTGTTCGGGTGAGGCGGGGATCGGGGATTGGGGAATTGAAGGGAGGGATCGCTGATGGGGACCGGTCTGGAGCGGACGCGACCCTGCGTCGACAGGCGGGAAGCGGCCGCCGTTCACCTTCACAAGCCGCCGCGGCGGCTATGCTGGCCCACGGCGGCTGCCCGGCCTGGCCGGGCGCTGCACCGACCCTTGCCCGACTGGAGGTACACGCATGACCCGATCCCCCTGGTCCCTCGCCGGCGCCCTGCTGCTGGCGCCCTGCCTGGCCGCGGCGGCAACGCCGGTGCCCGAGGGCGCCGCCCGAT
>JAEZQS010000175.1 GCA_023412995.1 Pseudomonadota bacterium | reverse complement strand
AAAACGAGCGACAGCCACGCCAGCAGCCACCAGGCCCAGCGCAGGCGCGAGCGCACGACGGCCGGTGGCGCGTCGGGTGCGCGCGGCTCGCTCATGGCGCGATCCGCCTGCCTACCACCCGCTCTCGGCGACGCGGCGGGCCGTCGCCTCGTCGGCAGGCCGCGCGACCAGTCCTCCGGCGGCCGCAAGGCTCACAGTGAAGCGGCCGTCCTCGACGAAGGGCAGCCAGGCGGCACTGCCGTAGTCGGCATCGACCCATGGCAGCCAGCCCGGGAAACGGCGCTTGAGCATCCACAGGTCAGGCAGGGGCAGGTCGGCAAGTGATTCGACGCTGCGCGGCCGCGAGCGTTCGGCATCGATGTCGCGCCAGCGCCCGCCGATGCGTTCCAGCCGGTAGAGCGGCGGCGCGCCGAGCACGACCGCGGTGCTGCGCCACTTGATCACGCGTGCATCCAGTTGCCAGTCGTCGCCTGCCAGCTGCAGCGTGCGCAGGTTGCCATCGGGTAGCGCCAGGGTGACGGCCCAGTCGCCATTGCCGAGCGCGCGCGTGGCGACCTCCGCCACCAGCGCCTCGGAAGCCAGGCGCCGGTAGCCGAGCAGCGCCGTGGCCACCAGCGCGCCCAGCAACGCCAGCAAGAGGAAGACGATGGACCAGAGCGTGCGGTGCGTCGCGGCAATGCGGTGGCGCGTGCGCCAGCGCAGGCGCGCCGCCCGCCCCTGCGCGATCGCGAGCAGCGCGAACAGCAGCGCGACGATGTAGAGCCCGGCAAGCGCAACGGTCAGCGGCATGCCCCGAGCATACAGGTTGGCGCCAGTCTGGCGCCGCTATACTGCGCCCGTTCCTGTGCCGAGGAGTGAACGCCATGCCGGGCCGCCTGCTAGTCCCGCTCGTTTCCACGCTGATGGCCACCGCGCTCCTCGCCGGGTGCGGCAACAAGGGCGACCTCGTGCGGCCGCCGCCGCCACCCGCACCGAAGGACGTGCCGGTTCCGCCGCCACCGCCGGTTCCGCAGCCGCCGGTTCCGCCGGTACCGCCGCCCGCCAGCGGGGCCTGATCGCGCCCGCATGGCCCTGCGCTTCAGCAAGATGCATGGGCTGGGCAATGATTTCGTCGTGGTCGATTGCCGCGCTGCGCCGCTTGCCCTCGGCGCGGACGCGATTCGCCGCCTGGCCGACCGCCACACCGGCGTCGGCTTCGACCAGCTGCTGACGATCGGGCCGGCCCGCGACGGCAGCAGCGCCTTCGCCTACGGTATCTGGAACACCGACGGCAGCCGTGCCGGCCAGTGCGGCAACGGCGTGCGCTGCGTCGCGCGCTGGCTGGAGCGCGCCGGAGCGCTGGCAGCGGGCCGCGCACGCCTGCAGGGGCCATCGGGAGCCGTGGCGGTCGAGTTGCTGGCCGACGGCACGGTGCGGGTGGACATGGGCGCGCCGCGCTTCGAACCCGCCGCCATCCCGCTGCAGCTGCCAGGCGTCGAGGCGGCAACCGACCGCTATGCGATCGACACGCCGGGCGGGGTGGTCGAGGTCGGCGCCGTCTCGATGGGCAATCCGCACGCGCTGGTCGAGGTGGATGCCATCGAGGCGGCCGCGGTGGCCACGCTCGGTCCGCTGCTGGAACATTCGCCGGCCTTCCCGCACGGGTGCAACGTGGGGTTCGCGCAGGTGCTCGCGCCCGACGCAATCAGCCTGCGGGTCTGGGAGCGCGGCGTCGGCGAAACGCGTGCCTGCGGCAGCGGCGCCTGCGCGGCGGTTGCGGTGCTGCGCCGACGCGCTAAGCTCGCCCCGGGCGTGCGCGTGGCGCTGCCCGGCGGCGAACTCGCCATCCACTGGGACGGCCCCGGCCAGCCGGTGTGGATGGCGGGACCCGCGACGTTCGTGTTCGAAGGCGAGTGGCACGACACCGGTACCGGCAAGGACAAGGCATGAGCGAACTCAGCGTCAAGGACAGCCTCACCGCGATGGAAGTGGCGAGCTACCTGCGCCAGCATCCGGAATTCCTCGGCGGCTTCCCCGACCTCGCCCTCACGCTGGTGCTGCCGCGCGAGCAGGGACAGGCTGCTTCGCTCGCGAGCTACCAGCTGGAAGTGCTGCGCGACAAGAACCGCGAGCTGGCGCGCCGGCTGCACGACCTGATCGAGATCGCGCACGAGAACGAGACGCTGATGGTGCGCGTGCACACGTTCACCCTGGCCCTGATGCGCGCGCGCTCGCTGGCCGAAACCGCGAGCGCGGTGGTCGCCTCGCTCACCGAGGACTTCGATACCGATCTCGTGCGGCTGGTGCTCTTCCGCAGCGATCCGCAGCTGCCGGCCGCACGCTGGCTGCTGGCGGAACCGGCCGGCGCCGCCGCGTTCCCCGCCTTCGACGAGTTCCTGCGCCGCGCCGAACCGCTGTGCGGCCGGCTGCAGCAGGACAAGCTCGATGCCCTGTTCGGCAACCAGGCGGGCGACGTGCATTCGGCGGTGCTGCTGCCGATCGGCACGGTCGGCATGCTTGCCGTCGGCAGCCACGAGCCGAACCGCTTCCACCCCGGCATGGGCACGGTGTTCCTGAAGCTGATCGGCGAGGCCGTCGCAGCCGCCGTCTCGCGCTATCCGGCCTGACATGGACGCCGCGGCGCGCGCCGAGGTCGACCGTTTCCTGCACCACCTGCGCAACGGGCGTGGCTATGCGCCCGGCACGATCGAGCGCTACGCCAACGCGTTGGCGCGCCTGCTGTCGTTCGTGGACGACCGCCGCATCGACGACTGGCGCGCGGTGCGCGCCGACCAGTTGCAGGCGCTGCTGGCCGCGCAGCACCGGCAGCGCGGCCACGCGCCGTCCACCCTGCGCCTGCTCGCCTCCGCCTGGCGCAGCTTCTTCCGCCATCTCGCGCGCGAAGGCATCGTAGTGGCCAATCCGGCCATCGGGCTGCGCGCGCCGCGCCTGCGTCGCAAGCTGCCCGAGGTGCTCGACACCGACGAGATGGCCAGCCTGGTCGAGGTGCCGGGGGACGATCCGGAGGCCGTGCGCGATCGCGCGCTGCTGGAACTGCTGTATTCGAGCGGGCTGCGCGTGGCCGAGCTGTGCGCGGTGCGCTGGGGCGACCTCGATCGCGGCGGCGGCCTGTTGCGGGTCACCGGCAAGGGCTCGAAGACGCGCATCGTGCCGGTCGGCTCGAAGGCGCTGGCCGCGCTCGAGGCGCTGCACGCGCAGGATGGGCCCGGCGCGGACGACCCGCTGGTGCGTGGCCGCCGCGGCGCTCCGCTCACTCCCAATGGCGTGCGCACGCGGCTGCGCAAGCGCGCGCGGGCGCAGGGGGTGTGGAAGCGCGTCTATCCGCACCTGCTGCGCCATTCCTGCGCCAGCCACCTGCTGGAATCCTCCGGCGACCTGCGCGCGGTGCAGGAACTGCTCGGCCACGCCGACATCGGCACCACGCAGATCTACACCCCCCTTGATTTCCAGCACCTGGCGCGGGTCTACGACGCTGCCCACCCGCGCGCGCGCCGGCGCGGGTGAGCCCGCTGCCCCGCCGCGGGTTGCAATCGCCCGCCTCGCGCCCCACCGTCTGCGGATGACTCGATCCGGGCCCGCGTCCATGGACAGCTTCCACGCCACCACCATCGTTTCCGTGCGCCGTGGCGACCAGGTCGTGATCGGTGGCGACGGCCAGGTCACGTTCGGCGACACGGTGATGAAGTCCAACGCGCGCAAGGTGCGGCGCCTGGGCAACGGCCAGGTGCTGGCCGGATTCGCCGGTGCCACCGCCGATGCCTTCACGCTGTTCGAGCTGTTCGAACAGAAGCTCGAAAAGCACGGATCCAACCTGACCCGTGCCGCGGTCGAGCTCGCCAAGGACTGGCGCACCGAACGGCGGCTGGGCCGCCTGCAGGCGCTGCTCGCCGTGGCCGACCGCACCACGTCGCTGATCGTCTCCGGCAGTGGCGACGTCCTGGAACCGGAAGACGCGCTGATCGCGATCGGCTCCGGCGGCCCCTACGCGCTCGCCGCGGCCAAGGCGCTGCTCGAGCACACCGAGCTGCCGCCGCGCGCCATCGTCGAGCGGGCGTTGAAGATCGCGGGTGCGATCTGCATCTACACCAACGACAATGTGACGATCGAA
This sequence comes from Pseudomonadota bacterium, assembly GCA_023412995.1. Lineage (GTDB taxonomy): Bacteria > Pseudomonadota > Gammaproteobacteria > Xanthomonadales > Rhodanobacteraceae > Dokdonella_A. Next base: position 2,667 of record JAEZQS010000175.1, on the reverse strand, counting down.
GAGCTGGGAATGGGGAATGGGGAATAGGAAATGGTGAAGAGCGGGATCCTGCCCGTCTGATGCTTCCCGTCCCGTTCACCGGTCTTTGCCCTGCCATTCCCCATTCCCCATTCCCTATTCCCGGCCATGTCTGAACTGACCCCCCGCGAAATCGTCAACGAGCTGGACCGCTGGATCATCGGCCAGACGGCAGCCAAGCGGGCCGTGGCGATCGCGTTGCGCAATCGCTGGCGGCGCATGCAGCTCGATGCGGGCATGCGCGAGGAGGTAACCCCGAAGAACATCCTGATGATCGGGCCGACCGGTGTCGGCAAGACCGAGATCGCGCGGCGTCTTGCGGCGCTCGCGAACGCACCCTTCATCAAGGTCGAAGCGACCAAGTTCACCGAGGTCGGCTACGTCGGCAAGGACGTCGAGCAGATCGTGCGCGACCTCGTCGATACCGCGGTCAAGATGGGCCGCGAACAGGCCAGGTCGCGCGTGCGCTCGCAGGCGGAGGACCGTGCCGAGGACCGCCTGCTCGATGCGCTGCTGCCACGCCGGCAGGGCCCGGGCTTTGCCCACGAGCCGCCGTCCGCCGACAGCCGCGACGGCGACACGCGCCAGAAGCTGCGCAAGCAGCTGCGCGAGGGCACGCTCGATGCGCGCGAGGTGGAAATCGAGCTGGCGATGAACGTCGGCGTCGAGATCATGACGCCGCCCGGCATGGAGGAAATGACCAACCAGCTGCGCGGCATGTTCCAGTCCCTCGCCGGCCAGCGCAGCCAGGTGCGCAAGCTGAGCGTCGCCCAGGCGCGCCCGCTGCTGGTGGAAGAGGAAGCCGGCAAGCTCGTCAACGACGAGGAGATCAAGACCCAGGCGCTCGCCAACTGCGAGCAGAACGGCATCGTCTTCCTCGACGAGATCGACAAGATCGCGCAGCGCGGCGAATGGAGCGGCGCCGGCGTGTCGCGCGAGGGCGTGCAGCGCGACCTGCTGCCGCTGGTGGAAGGCTCCGCCGTGTCGACGCGCTACGGCATCGTCAACACCGACCACATCCTGTTCATCGCCTCCGGCGCGTTTTCGCAGGCCAAGCCGTCCGACCTCATCGCCGAGCTGCAGGGCCGCTTCCCGATACGCGTCGAGCTGTCGGCGCTGTCGGCGGCCGACTTCGAGCGCATCCTTACCGAACCGCAGTGCGCGCTGACGCGCCAGTACACGGCGCTGCTCGCCACGGAAGGCGTCGAGCTGGAATTCCTGCCCGACGGCATCCGCCGCCTGGCGGAAGTCTCGGCCGAAGTGAACGAGCGCACCGAGAACATCGGCGCCCGCCGCCTGCACACCGTGCTGGAGCGCCTGCTCGACGAGATCTCCTTCACGGCAGCCGACAAGGGCGGCAAACGCTACGCCATCGATGCGGCCTACGTCGACGATCACCTCGGCGACCTGGTCAAGGACGAGGATCTGTCGCGTTACATCTTGTGAGGCAGGGGCTGGGGCGAGGGGCTAGGGGCTAGGGAAAAGAGCTTCATCGTCCGGATTCCTCGGTGTTCCCCTTGCCTCCACCGCTAACCCTGGTCCCTAGCCCCTAGCCCCTGCCCATCGCCCCCTCGCGCCTTGCTACCATACGCCCCATGAGCACTGTCGTTCCCTTCAAGGCCCGTGGCGTGCGCGCGGAGCTGCGCGATGCCTTCGAGCGGCGCGTTCCCCTGCGCATCCTGCGCGACCGGCTGCAGCCGGGGGTCATCCATGGCTACGTCGTCGCGCTGTCGAAGGATTTCTGCCTGCTGGCGGAGGTCGGCGACGCGATCCGCTTCGACGGTTACATCGCCATCGCGGTGGCCGACATCAGCGCGCTCGAAGTGGATCCCTCGCGCGAGTTCGTCGATCGCGCGCTGGCCTTGCGCGGCGAGGCGCTGTGCGTGCCGGAGGATTTCGAACTCGACGACTGGGCCGCGATCGCGCGCTCGGCGGCCGTGTGTGCGCCGCTCATCTCGGTCAACATGGTCGAGGAAGAAGACGGCGAGATCAGCTACGTCGGCCAGCTGGCCGGTTTCGAGCAGCAGGCGCTGGTCCTGCGGGAGCTCGATCCGAACGCGAACTGGTATCCCGACACGGGCCTGTACGAATTCGAGGCGATCGGATCGATCGGCTTCGGCTCGGGCTACCTCGACGCGTTGTGGCAGGTGGCCGGTTCCCCCGGCGACCCGCAGGCGCCCCGACTGCCGCGCTCGGACACGCTGCACTGAGCCGCGCCGCCACCGGCGGCCCGGCGCCGCCGCCATGACCACGCCGCATCCCGTCGCGATCACCCTGCACCGCGCCTCGCACGTGCTGGAGGTCGCCTTCGACGATGGTGCATCGTTCCGCCTGCCGGCGGAGTACCTGCGCGTCAACTCGCCCAGCGCGGAGGTGCAGGGCCACGGCAACGCGCAGCGTCGGCTGGTGGCCGGCAAGCGCCACGTCGGCATCGATGCCGTCGAGCCGGTCGGGAACTACGCCGTCCTGCTGCGCTTCAGCGACGGCCATGCGAGCGGGCTGTTTTCCTGGAGCCTGCTGCACGAGCTGGGCAGCGGCTACGAAGCCAACTGGCAGGCCTACCTCGATGCCCTCGCCGAACACGGCGTGTCGCGCTAAGGGCGGGGATTGGGGATTGGGGATTCGGGAGTCGGGAGTCGGGAGTCGGGA
>JAEZQS010000163.1 GCA_023412995.1 Pseudomonadota bacterium | reverse complement strand
ACAGGGAACAGGGAACAGGGAACAGGGAATTGTCCAGAGCAGGTGGCGACGCCGAGGGCCGAGGGTGGTAATGCGCGACGGCCATGCCTTCCGGAGCGCGCGCGCTAGCCAGATCGCCGGACCCGCTTTTACCATTCCCCATTCCCCATTCCCCATTCCCCATTCCAAGCCAATGCGCATCGGCCAAGGCATCGACGTCCACGCGTTCGGACCCGGCGACCATGTCGTGCTCGCGGGCGTGCGCATCCCGCATGCGCAGGGACTGGTGGCGCATTCCGATGGCGACGTGGTGATCCATGCGCTGTGCGACGCGCTGCTCGGTGCGCTGGCGCTGGGGGACATCGGCCGGCACTTTCCCCCGTCCGACGCGCAGTGGGAGGGTGCCGACAGCCGTGTGTTCCTGCGCCATTGCGCCGGTCTTGCACGTGCCCGCGGCTTCGCCACCGGCAACGCCGACGTCACCGTGGTGTGCGAGCAGCCGCGGCTGGCCGCCCACGTCGAGGCGATGCGGCAGAACCTTGCCGAGGACCTCGGCTGGCCGGTCGGGGACGTCAGCGTGAAGGGCACCACCAGCGAGCGGCTGGGCTTCACCGGTCGCGGCGAGGGCATTGCCGCCAGTGCCGTCGTGCTGCTGCGGCCGGTCCCTCCGGCGGAACCGGCAGAACCGGGCCGGTGACCACCGCCTTGCCGCGTGCGCACGGCGGCGCGCCGCTGCGCGCCTCGCTGCGCCGGCGCCCCGAGGATTTCGAGGTGGAGGAAATCCCCGCCTTCGTGCCGGACGGGCAGGGCGAGCATGCCTTCCTCTGGGTGCAGAAGACGTCCGCCAACACCGAGTGGGTCGCGCGCCAGCTTGCCGCGGCAGCCGGCGTGGCCCCGGCCGCGATCGGCTTTGCCGGCCTCAAGGACCGCCACGCGGTCACGCGCCAGGCCTTCAGCGTGCACCTGCCCGGCCGCGCCGGACCCGACTGGAGCGCGTTGGCGATCGCCGGAGTGGAGGTGCTTTCGGCGACGCGACATTCGCGCAAGCTCAAGCGCGGCGCCCATCGCGGCAACCGCTTCCGGATCCGCCTGCGCGAGGCCAGCGGCGACCGCGGCGCCTTCGAGGCGCGGATCGCCGCATTGCGTGCACACGGCGCACCGAACTACTTCGGGGAGCAGCGCTTCGGCCATGGCGGCAGCAACATTGCATTGGCCCGGGCGCTGTTCGCCGGCAAGCGCCTCGCCCGCGCGCAGCGCGGGATGGCGCTTTCCGCGGCGCGATCGGCGCTGTTCAATGCGGTGCTTGCGGCGCGGGTAGCCGATGGCAGCTGGAACCAGGCCCTCGACGGCGAGGTATGGATGCTGCGCGGAACCCATGCCGTGTTCGGGCCGGAACCGCTGGACGAGTCCCTGCAGCGGCGGCTCGAGGTGCTCGACATCCATCCCACGGGACCCCTGTGGGGTGCCGGCAGCCTGCGCAGCGAAGGCGCCGTGCGCGCACTGGAGACCGCGGCGGCAGGGGATTCGCAGGGGCTCGCCGGGGGACTCGCGCAGGCAGGGCTAATCCAGGAGCGACGTGCCCTGCGCCTGGTCGTCGAGGAGCTGCAGTCGGCCTGGGATGGCGACGACGCCGTGCTGTCGTTCAGCCTGGAAGCGGGCGCCTACGCGACGGCGGTGCTGCGCGAAGCCTGCGACTGGGAGGCCGGCGGCGGCAGCTGCGACGAAGCGTTCGAGGCACGCGACGAGTACCCATGACGGGGGTGATGCGGGAGGACTATAGTCTCGCTGCGGCCGGGCAATCCTGCCGGGCCGCCGCTACGGAGGCTGCCATGAAGCCGATCCGCCTGCTCGCCACCGGCCTGTTCTGCGCCATCCTGTGCGCCTGCGCCGGCACCAGCACGCTCGCCCGCCGCTCGGGTACCGACATCGACCAGGGCAAGGTCGTCGCCGTCAACGACTGGGCCCTGCACCGTCGTGCCGAGGTGATCTGGATCCACTATCCGCGCCTGGCGCAGGAAAGCGGAGATTAGGGATTCGGGATTCGGGGCTCCCGCAGCCTCGCTTCCCGCCCTGGCCCCTCGCCCCTAGCCCCTGCCCAACAGCACCAGCACCGCCCCCGTGCCGCCCTGCACGGGGCGGGCGGAGGCAAAGGCGAGGACGTCGGCGCGCCGGCGCAGCAGGCGATCCGTGAGTTGTTTCAGCACGGGGCCGCGGTGGCGGGAACGCAGGCCCTTGCCGTGCACGATGCGCACGCACTGCACGCCATCGCGGCGGCACTGGTCGAGGAACGCGCGGATCGCACCGGCGGCCACGGTGCTGGTCATGTCGTGCAGGTCGATCTCGGCACGCACGCTGAAGTGGCCGCGGCGCAGCTTCTGCAGCAGGCGCGGCGACTGGCCTGCCTTCACGTAGCTGATCGAGTCCCCCGCCTCGAGGTCGCCCTCTCCGAGCGGATGGGTCAGCAGTTCCCCGGCGACGCGCGCCTCGTCGCGTTGCGCCTGCACTGGTTCGGGTGGCGGCGGCGGCGCCCGCTCGGGGGCGTGTGCCGACTTCAGCGGACGCACCGGACCGATCGCCTCGCGGAACAGGCTTGCATCATCGTCGTCGCGGGTGGGACGCCCGGCCATGCCGTGAGGCTAGCAGAAGCGCGCTCGTACCCGCCGGCGCGCCGCGCGGCGGCCGTCCGTTGCCCGGCGCGCGGTGCCGATCCGTTATCATCGTCCGCTTCCACGAGTCCCATGGAAAACCTGTGGTGCCGGCATCCCTGCGCGGCCGCAGGCATCCCGCAGGAAGCCGCATGCGCGTACTGGTCAGCAACGATGATGGCGTCGACGCCCCGGGCATCCGCGTGCTCGCGCGGCGCCTTGCCGATGTCGGCGAGGTGACCGTGGTGGCGCCCGACCGCGACCGCTCCGGCGCCAGCAATTCGCTCACCCTCGACCAGCCGATCCGCGCACGCCAGCTCGAGGACGGCCGCTGGCGCGTGGCCGGCACGCCCACCGACTGCGTCCACCTGGCGCTTTCCGGGCTGCTGGACCACGAGCCCGACATAGTCGTGTCCGGCATCAACAACACCGCCAACCTCGGCGACGACGTGATCTATTCCGGTACCGTGTCGGCGGCGATGGAAGGCCGCTTCCTCGGCCTTCCGGCCATCGCGGTGTCGCTCGCCACGCGCGACCACAAGGGCCAGCATTACGAGAGCGCGGCCGAAGCGGTGCTGCTGCTGATGCGGCGACTGCTGGTCGATCCGTTGCCGGCCGACACCATCCTCAACGTCAACGTGCCCGACCGGCCGTGGAGCGAGATCCGCGGCCTGCAGGTGACGCGCCTCGGGCGTCGCCATCGTTCCGCGCCCTGCATCGTGCAGGCCGATCCGCGCGGCATGCCGGTGTACTGGATCGGCGCGCCCGGCGAGGCGGCCGACGACGGTCCGGGCACCGACTTCCTCGCGATCCGCGATGGCTACGTGTCGATCACGCCGATCCTGGTCGACCTGACCCGGTTCCAGGCGCTGGAAAAGGTCAGCGGCTGGGTCGCCGCGCTGCAACCTTCGATGGAACGCACGGCGTGAGCACGCCGCAATGGACCCTTCGCGGCCACCGCAGGGCGGCAGGGCGCCACGCGTGAGCACCTTCTCGCAGCGCGATCCGGCCACCCGCGGTCTCGGCATGACTTCGCAGCGGGCGCGCGACCGGCTGGTCGAGCGCCTTGCGGCCGAGGGCATCCGCGACCGTCGCGTGCTGGACGTGATGCGCCAGCTCCCGCGCCACCTCTTCATCGACGAGGCACTCGCCTCGCGCGCCTACGAGGACACGGCGCTGCCGATCGGCCAGGGCCAGACCATCTCGCAGCCGTGGGTGGTCGCGCGCATGACCGAGGCGCTGATCGAGGCGGCGCTGCCGCGGCGCGTGCTGGAGATCGGTACCGGATCGGGCTACCAGTGCGCGGTGCTGGCGCAGCTGGTGGAAGAGGTCTACACGATCGAGCGCATCGACGAGCTGCTGCGCAATGCGCGCCGCCGGCTGCGCAAGCTGGGCATCGGCAACGTGCGCTCGCGCCATGACGACGGCCGCCTGGGCTGGCCCGAAAAGGCGCCGTTCGATGCCATTCTCCTGACCGCCGCCGGTACGCAGCTGGAACAGGCACTGCTGGCGCAGCTTTCACCGGGCGGATGCCTGGTGGCGCCCGTCGGGCCACCCGGCCGGCAGGAACTGCTGCGCATCCGTGGTGGCGCGGACGGCTGGCACCAGGAATCGCTGGGGCTGGTCAGCTTCGTGCCGCTACTGGGAGGAACCGGATGAACCGATCCATCGCGCGCGGCGTGCCGGCGCTGCCATGAAACTTTTCGGCCCGCTGTACGAACGCGCGCTCCGCTGGGCGGCACATCCGCAGGCAGGACCCTACCTCGGGCTGCTGAGCTTCATCGAGGCCATCATCTTCCCGGTCGCGCCGGAAATCATGCTGGCGCCCATGGTGCTGGCCAAGCCGCGCCGATGGGCGCGCTATGCCACCATCAGCCTGGCCTGTTCGATGGTGGGCGCGCTGGTCGGCTATGCGCTCGGCCATTTCGCCTTCGATGCGGTGCGCCCGCTGTTCGAGCGCCTCGGCTGGCTGGCGCACATCGATGCGCTGGTGGCGGAACTGCGCGCGGACGTGGTGGCGCATCCGTGGAAGGCGTTCTGGATGCTGGTGCTGGCCGGTTTCGTGCCGGTGCCGCTGAAGATCTTCACCTGGGCCGCCGGCATCGTGGCGATGCCGCTGCTGCCCTTCATGGCCGGCATGGTGGTGGGGCGCGGCAAGCGGGTGTACCTGCTGGCGGCAGTGATCCGCCTCGGCGGCGCGCGCGCCGAAGCCGCGCTGCATCGCTGGATCGAATGGATCGGCTGGGGGCTGGTGGCGGTGGTGGTGCTTGCCATCCTGTACTTCAGGTTCATGCACTAACATGGCGTGATGCCACAAGACCGATGGAAATCCGCGCGGTGGCCGGCCTGCGCCGCCGCGTTGCTGCTCGGCGCCTGCGCTTCGACCGGCCCTGCGCCCGTGGAGGACCTCAGCCTCGGCGGTCGCGGCAGCACGCCCGCGCGCCCGCCGGCCACTGCGGCGGCAGGCGGCGCCACCTACCGCGTCGAGCGCGGCGACACGCTCTACAGCATCGCCTTCCGCAACGGCGTGGACTACCGCGAACTGGCGCAGTGGAACGGCATCGGCGCGCCGTACACGATCTACGTCGGCCAGTCGTTGCGCACCACGCCGCCCGGCCCGCGCGCTGCGTCGCCGCGGGTCGCCACCGTCAAGCCCGCGGCGCAGCCCC
>JAEZQS010000134.1 GCA_023412995.1 Pseudomonadota bacterium | reverse complement strand
GCCCCCAGCCCCTTCCCTTCACTCCTCCTCCACGCGCGGCCGATACGCCTCGGTCAGCTGTTTCTGCACGTGGGGAGGAACCGGTTCGTAGTGGCTGAACTCGATGGCGTAGCGGCCTTGGCCGCCGGTCATCGCCTTGAGCTCGGTCTGGTAGTCGGTGACTTCGGCCAGCGGCACCTGCGCCTTGATGATGATTTCGCCGCCGCGCAGGGAATCGGTGCCGTTGATGCGCGCGCGCTTGCCGGCGAGGCCGCCGGTGACGTCGCCCATATGCGCGTCGGGCACGGTGACGTCGAGGTTGACGATGGGCTCCAGCACCTGCGGCTGTGCGCGCGTGATGGCATCGAGGAAGGCTTTCTTGCCGGCGGCGACGAAGGCGACTTCCTTCGAATCGACCGGATGGTACTTGCCGTCGTACACGGTCACGCGCACGTCCTGCAGCTGGTAGCCGGCAATGGCGCCGTGCTCGAGCACCTGGCGCACGCCCTTCTCGACCGCGGGGATGAACTGCCCCGGGATGGTGCCGCCCTTCACCTCGTCGGCGAACTCGAAGCCGCCGCCGCGCGGCAGCGGCTCGATGCGCAGGAACACCTCGCCGAACTGGCCGGCGCCGCCGGTCTGCTTCTTGTGGCGGTGGTGGCCCTCGGCGATGGCGCCGACGGTTTCGCGGTAGGCGATGCGCGGCGGCCGCGTGGTCACTTCCACGCCGTAGCGGTCCTTCATGCGCTCGAGCACCAGCTTGAGGTGCAGGTCCGACAAGCCGCGCACGATGGTCTCGTTGAGTTCCATGTTGTGCTCGATGCGCAGGCAGGGGTCCTCCTCGCCGAGGCGGGCGAGCGCGGTGGCGAGCTTCTGCTCCTGGCCCTTGTGCGCGGGCGCCACCGCGAGCCCGAACATCGGCAGCGGCAGGTCGAGCGGCTTCAGGTGGATGTGGTCCTCGTCGTGCGAATCGTGCAGCACCGCGTCGAAGTGGATTTCCTCCACCTTCGCGATGGCGGCGATGTCGCCCGGGATCGCCTGCTGGGTTTCGACGTGGTCCTTGCCGTGCAGGCGGAACAGGTGGCCGACCTTGAACGGCTTGCGGCCGTCGTCGATGAAGAGCTGCGTGTCCCGCCGCACCGTGCCCTGGTAGACGCGGAACACGGCGAGCTTGCCGATGAACGGGTCGTTGACGATCTTGAACACGTCGGCGATCACGTGCAGCGCGGGGTCGGGCCGTGCCTGGATCGGCTGGGCGGCGCTGCCGCTGCCCTTCATGAAGGGCGGCGGGTTGCCTTCGGTCGGGTTGGGCAGCAGGCGTTCGGCGAGGTCGAGCAGTTCGGCGACGCCGGCGCCGGTGCGCGCCGAGACGAAGCACACCGGCACCAGGTGGCCCTCGCGCAGGCACTGCTCGAAGGCATCGTGCAGTTCGCTGCCGGAGAGGCCCGACTCGCCCTGCTCGAGGTAGCGGTCCATCACCCGCTCGTTGATCTCCACCACCTGGTCGATGATCTGCTGGTGCGCGGCGGCCACCGAGGAGAAGTCGGTTTCGCCCTCGGGGCTGAAGAAGCAGTCGACCACCCTGGTGCCGCCGCCGGCGGGCAGGTTGATCGGCAGGCATTCGCGGCCGAACTCGTCGCGCAGCGCCTCCAGCATGCCCTCGAGGTCGGCGCCTTCGTGGTCGATCTTGTTGACCACCAGCATGCAGCAGAGGCCGCGCGCCCGGGCGCGCGCCATCAGCCGGCGGGTGGTGTGCGCGATGCCGGCGACGGGGTCGACGACGATGGCGCAGGTCTCCACCGCCGCCAGCGCGGACAGCGCCGGGCCGCGGAAGTCGGGGAATCCGGGGGTGTCGATCAGGTTGACGTGCAGGTCGCCGCGGTCGATCGAGGCGATCGAAGCCTGCATCGAATGCTGCCGCTCGCGTTCCATCGGGTCGTGGTCGGAAACGGTCGTGCCGCGCTCCACCGTGCCTGCCGTCTGGATTGCGCCGCCGGCATGCAGCAGGGCTTCGAACAGCGTGGTTTTGCCGGCGCCCGCCTGTCCTGCGAGGGCGATGTTGCGGATTCCATCGGTGCTGTAGGGCATGACTGGAGCCTCCCGTAGCGAGTGGGCGAGGCCGTCATGTCGTCCGCCGCGGCACGTTGCCGGGCGGGCGGATGCCACGGGGACGGTCATGGCGGAATCCGCGGGCGCCGCGCCGCGCGGGTTGTGCATAGCCTTGACCCATCGGGCGGGACGGTCAAGTCGCAGTGCGCGATGGCCGAGGGTGGCGTCGGCGCGTTTTAACGGCGTCTTAGCAGGCGGTCATTATGCTGCGCCGACTCCGCCCCCGGATTGCCGTCATCCCGCAGCGCCCGCCTCCACCCACCCCGCCGCTGCCGCCACGTCCGCCTGCTGCCCCGGATTCCTTCCGTGCCGTCGCCGACCTGCGCTTTGCCGGCGACGACCTGCCGTGGCAGCGCAGCCTGCGCTGGGCGCCGCTGCCGCGCGACCGTCGCCTGCTGTGGCTGGGCATCGGCTTCGCCGTGGTGGTGACCGTGCTGGAACTGGCGGGATTTGCGCTCGGCATGCGCCAGGTGCCGCTGCCGCGCCCGGCACCGGTGGTGCAGGTCGTGCTGATCGAGCCGGAAGCCGAGCCGCCGCCGCCACCACCCGAGCCGGTGCCTCCCATCGTGGTGCGTTCCAGCCGCATCGCGGTGGAACCGCCGAAGGTGAAGGAAGCGCCCCCGCCGCCGCCGCCGCCGCCCGAGGACAGCGATGCCATGCGCGCACGCATCGGCGCCGGCGGCAGCGACGCCGCGCCGCAGCTGTTCAATCCCGACGGCAGCGTGCGCCTCGGCGGCGCCGCGCCGGTGGCGCCCAAGGCGCCCGCCAACCCGCGCGAGGCGGCACGCGCGCGCTGGGCCGAAATCGAGGAACGCGGCAATCCGCTCGACTGCCGGAAGACGCGCTTTGCCGATGCCTTCGCGCCGGACGAGTCGGTGGGCGACCGCGTCGCGCGCAAGTACCTCAAGTGGGTCGGGCTGGCCGACCCCGAAGCCATCGGCCACCGTGCCGCCAAGCGCGCCGAGTCCGGCGGCTGCGAGCCGCCGCCGAAGTGAGCGGCGGCGGGCGGCGGCCGCGCCGGCGTGCCTCGGGTATCC
>JAEZQS010000122.1 GCA_023412995.1 Pseudomonadota bacterium | reverse complement strand
CCGCGTCCAGGAACTCCGCCGGCGCGCGCGAGGTGAGCGACGGGCTCGGCATGCTGGTCGAGCAGGCGGCCGCCTCGTTTGCGTTGTGGCATGGCCTGCAGCCGGACACCGCGCCGGTGCTGGCACGCCTGCGCGCAGAGGCTTGCGCGTGATGACGGCGCAATCGCCACGCGGCGAAGCGGCCTGTCGCGCCGGCTGCGCCGCCTGCTGCATCGCGCCGTCGATCTCTTCCCCGATCCCCGGCATGCCGCACGGCAAGCCGGCGGGCATCCCATGCGTGCAGCTGACCGACGATTACCGCTGTGCGCTCTTCGGCCACCCGGACCGCCCCGCCGTGTGCGTGCGGCTGCGTCCGGCACCCGCGATGTGCGGGACCGATCGCGCGGCGGCGCTCGAGATGCTGTCGGCACTCGAGCAGGCCACGCGTCCCACCTGAGGGCGCGGCACGCGAGAGGCCGGCGTCCGGTCCGCCATTCACACGAAGGAGAAGCCCATGCCGCCACGCATCGATTTCCGCCACGCCTCGCCAGCGGCCTGGAAGGCACTGCTCGACACCGAAACCGCCGTGCGCCACGCCGGGCTCGAACCGGCGCTGCTGGAGCTGGTGCGGATGCGCGCCTCGCAGCTCAACGGCTGCGCCTACTGCCTGGACATGCACGGCAAGGATGCCCTTGCGGCAGGCGAGACCGCGCAACGCCTGCTCGTGCTGCCGGCGTGGCGCGAGGCGCCGTTCTACTCCGCCCGCGAGCGTGCCGCGTTGGCATGGACCGAAGCGGTGACGCGCATCGGCGAGGGCATCGACGACGCCCTGTTTGCCGAGGCCCACGCCGAGTTCGGCGACGCCGGCCTGGTCGACCTCACGCTGGCGGTCGTCGCCATCAACGGCTGGAACCGCATGTGCGTCGCGTTTCGCAGCGAGGTCGGCAGCTACGTGCCGCCGGGGCGCGACGCCTGAAGCGGCACCGCTGACCCAGGTCAAGGTCCGCCGCTCCGGTGCGGCGGACAATGGACCCTTGCCGGCGCCACGCCGCCACGCGAGGAGCCCCCCGTGCGTTTTCCCGATTTCCATGCCGCTGCGCCTGTCGTGCGCACCCACGATCCCCTGGCCGAACTGCTCGGCGCCAGCGATCGCGGCGAGCTCGATTACACCTACAGCGACGCGGTCCGCCTGGCCGGCCATTCCTGCCCGACCGTGGCCGGCGCGTTCCTGATGGGACGCGCGGCGCTGGCCGCGCTGTTCCCCGGTGTGCGCGCCGAGCGCGGCGGCGTGCGCGTCGACATGCCGGCACCGGCCGACCACGGCACCACCGGCGTGATTGCCCAGGTGTTGACGCTGCTCACCGGCGCGGCGGGCGACGGCGGCTTCCACGGCATCGGCGGCCACCATCGGCGCCACGGCCTGCTGCAGTTCGCCGCCGAACCGACGCGCGACCCCATCGTGATGCGCCGCATCGACACCGGCGCGGCCGTCGCCGTGCAGCTCGATGTGTCCGCGGTTTCGGGCGATCCGGCGCAAGGCCTGCGCCTGGGCGCCATCCTCGGCAACACCGCCGACGCGGCCACGCGTGCGGCGTTTGCCGAGGCGTGGCAGGATCGCGTGCGCCGCCTGCTGCTCGAGCATGCCGACGATCCGGCGGTCGTGCAGGTGCAGCGGCTGACGGCCTGATCAACGCGGGCAACCGCACGGCGATCCACGTTGCAGGGTTGCGGAGCGGATGCAACGCTGTGGCGCACCCGGCGGCGCTGGCCGCGCGGCAACACCACAGGGAGAGGCCCGATGGATCCCGAATTCTGGCTGCAGCGCTGGCGCGAGGGCCGCACCGGCTTCCATCGCGACGCCGTGCTGCCGCTGCTCGCGCAGTACTGGGATGCGATCACGTTGCCGAGCGGCAGCCGCGTGTTCGTCCCCCTTGCCGGCAAGTCGCTGGACATGCTGTGGCTGGCCGCGCGCGGGCATCGCGTTCTCGCGGTGGAACTTTCTCCCCTTGCCGTCGCGCAGTTCTTCGCAGACAACGGCCTCGAACCGGTGGTGGAAACCACGCGCTACGGCACCCGCTACCGCGCCGGCGCCATCGAGGTGATCCACGGCGACGCCTTCGGACTGGATGCGGCCGCGCTGCAGGACTGCGAGGGCGTGTACGACCGTGCTGCACTGATCGCGCTGCCGCCCGAAATGCGGGCGCGCTACGTTTCGCACCTGTATGCCAGCCTCCCGCAAGGCTGCCGCGGCCTGCTGGTCACGCTCGAGTACCCGCCGCACGAGAAGGCCGGTCCGCCGTTCGCGGTCGATGAAGCCGAAGTGCGCCAGCGTTTCGGGGCGCACTGGGATGTCGACCTGCTCGAGCGGCGCGACATCCTGCACGCCGAACCGGGTTTCGCGGCCGAAGGGGTGACGGCGCTCGCCACGTCGGCGTGGCGCCTGCGGCACCGGGATGGCGCGCGCCCGGGGGTGACCGCCGCCTAGCCTTCGCCGGCGAGGTAGCGGTCCTTGAGCCTGACGTAGTGGCGCGCCGAGTAGTGGAGCTTCTCGATCTCCACCACGGTAAGCCGCCGCACGCAGCGGGCGGGGTTGCCCAGCCAGAGTTCGCCCTCGCCCACGCGCTTGCCGGGCGTCACCACCGCGCCGGCACCGATCATGGCGTGGCGCTCGACGACGACGCCATCGAGCACCGTCGCATGCATGCCGATCAGGCACGCATCGCCGATGGTGCAGGCGTGCACCACGGCGGCATGGCCGATCGTCACGTCCGCGCCTATGCGCAGCGGGAAGCCACCCGCGGTGTACTGGCCGTCGTGGGTGACGTGCAGCACCGCGCCATCCTGCACGTTGGTGCGCTCGCCGATGCGGATGAAGTGCACGTCGCCGCGCGCGACCGCGCACGGCCAGAGCGACGCGTCGGCACCGATCTCGACGTCGCCAATGACATGCGCCGCCGGATCGACGTAGACGCCGGCGCCGAGGCGCGGGGTGATGCCTTGCCAGGTGCGGATGGTCATGGCGAGAGCGTAGTGGATTTGCCGGCCGCGCGGCAGGCGGCGACTCGCCGCGCGGCTTGAATTCCCGCCCGTGGCGCGCCACCTTGGCAGGCCATGCCTGCCTGGTCCGCTGCAATGCCCGCTGCCAACCCCCTGCTGCAGGAAACGCTCCTGCCGCGCTTCTCCGCCATCCGTCCCGAGCACGTCGAACCGGCCGTGGACGCGGTGCTGGCCGACTACCGGGCGCGTATCGATGGCCTGCTGGCGTCGCACGCGCCGCGCGATTTCACCAGCGTGCTGCTGGCCGGCGAGGAATGCGAGGACCGACTCAACCGGGTGTGGGCGCCGGTGTCGCACCTGCACGCGGTCGCGGATTCGGATGCGCTGCGCGCCCCCTAAACGGCCGCACAGGATAAGATCGTCGAGCACGCCAGCGAACTCGGCCAGAACCGCGCGCTGTACGCCGCGGTGGCGGAAGTGGCAGCGGCGCCGTCGATGGCCGCGCTGCCGCGCGCCGCGCGCACGCTGGTCGAACACGAGCTGCGCGATTTCCGCCTCTCCGGCGTGGCGCTGGAGGAACCGGCCCGCTCGCGTTTCCGCGAGATCCAGGCGGAACTGGCGCGCCTGGCGACGGGCTTCGAGGAAGCGGTGCTCGATGCCACCGACGCGTGGACCGAGCCGGTCGCCGACGAGGCAGGCCTCGCCGGCCTCCCGCCATCGGGTCGCGCGGTGCTGCGCGAATACGCGGCCGAACGCGGGCTCGACGGCTGGCTGGTAACGCTGAAGCAGCCGAGCGTGCAGGCGGTGCTGACCTATGCCGACGACCGCGCGTTGCGCGAACGCGTGTACCGCGCATTCCAGACCCGCGCCTCCGACCAGGGTCCGCAGGCCGGCACGTACGACAATTCCGACCGCATCGAGCGCATCCTGGCGCTGCGCCACGAAGCTGCAAGGCTGCTCGGCTTCCGCGACGCCGCGGAGGAATCGCTCGCCACCAAGATGGCGCCCTCGCCCGATGCGGTGTTCGCCTTCCTGCGCGATCTCGCCGCCCGCGCCAAGCCGGTGGCGGAGCGGGAGCTTGCCGAGCTGCGCGCGTTTGCCGCGGCGGAACTGGGCATCGACGAACTGATGCCGTGGGACGTCGGCTACGCGGGCGAAAAGCTGCGCGTGCGCAGGTACGCGCTCGACGAGGAGGAGCTGAAGCCCTATTTCGCGCTCGATGCCGTCATCGACGGCCTGTTCGCGATCACCGCGCGCCTGTTCGGCGTGTCGCTGCGCCGGCGCGAAGGCGTCGATGCGTGGCATCCGGACGTGCGGTACTACGACCTGCTCGACGCCGATGGCCAGGTCTTCGCCGGCGCCTACCTCGACCTCTACGCGCGCAGCGGAAAGCGGGGCGGCGCATGGATGGACGTGTGCACGAACCGCTTCGTGCGCGCGCCCGGCGAGACGCAGCTGCCGGTCGCCTTCCTCACCTGCAACTTCGCGCCGCCCACGCCGGAAATGCCCTCGCTCCTGACGCATGACGACGTGCTCACGCTGTTCCACGAGTTCGGCCATGGCCTGCACCACCTGTTGACGGGGATCGAGTACCCCGGCGTCGCCGGCATCAACGGCGTGGAGTGGGACGCGGTGGAACTGCCGAGCCAGTTCATGGAGAACTTCGGCTGGCAGCGCGAGGCACTGGACCTGTTCGCGCGCCACTTCCGCACCGGCGAGCCGCTGCCCGATGCGCTGTTCGCGCGCATGCAGGCCGCGCGGCACTACCACGCGGGGCTCTTCCTCGTGCGCCAGCTCGAGTTCGCGCTGTTCGACCTGCGCATCCACCACGAATACGACCCCGCGCGCGGCGCGCGCGTGCTGCAGATCCTGGACGAGGTGCGTGCCGAGGTCGGCGTGCTGCAGCCGCCGCCGTGGCAGCGGTTCCCGCATGCCTTCACCCACGTCTTCTCCGGCGGCTATGCCGCGGGCTATTACAGCTACCTCTGGGCCGAAGTGCTGTCGGCCGATGCCTTCGGCCGCTTCGAGGAAGCGGGCGTGTTCGACCGCGCCACCGGGGAAGCCTGGCGGCGCGCCATCCTCGCCGTCGGCAGTTCGCGCCCGGCGCTGGAAAGCTTCATCGAGTTCCGCGGCCGCGAGCCCTCGCCGGAGGCGCTGCTGCGCAGCTACGGACTGGTGGCGTGATCCGCGCGCGGGCAGGCGTGGCCGGCCGGGTTAGGATGGACCCATGAAGATCGCCAGCTGGAACGTCAACTCGCTCAACGTGCGCCTGCCGCACGTCGAGCGCTGGACGGAAGCGGTGCGGCCGGACGTGCTCGCCCTGCAGGAAACCAAGCTCGAGGACGCGAAGTTCCCGTGCGCGGCGCTGGAGCGGCTGGGCTACGCCTGCGCCTTTTCCGGGCAGAAGACCTACAACGGCGTCGCGATCCTGTCGCGCCAGCCGCTGCACGATGTCGTGCACGGCATCGACGGTTACGAGGACCCGCAACGGCGCATCCTTTCGGCCACCGTGGGCGAGCCGGGATCGCCGCAGGCGTTGCGGGTGGTCAACCTCTATGTCGTCAACGGCCAGTCCGTCGGCAGCGAGAAATACGCCTACAAGCTGGCCTGGCTGGAACGCGTCGCGACGTTCCTCGAAGCCGAACTGCAGCGCCATCCACGCATGGTGGTGCTGGGCGATTTCAACATCGCGCCGGACGACCGCGACGTGCACGACCCGCTGGCGTGGAAGGAGCGGGTGCTGTGCTCCACGCCGGAACGCGCGGCGCTCGCCCGCATCACCGCGCTCGGCCTGTTCGACAGTTTCCGCGCGTTCTCCGAAGACAGCGGCCATTACAGCTGGTGGGACTACCGTCAGGCGGCCTTCCGGCGCAACCTCGGCCTGCGCATCGACCTGATCCTCGCCAGCGAGGCGTTGCGCCAGGCGTGTCGTGCCGCCGCGATCGACCGCGAGCCGCGCACGTGGGAGCGCGCCTCCGACCACACCCCTGTCCTGCTGGAAATCGCCGATGGCCAATGACTGGCTCGCTTCGCCGAGCGACACCGACCTCGAGGAACTCGACCGCTACCTGCGCGAGCACGCGGGCGAGGACGACCTGCTGCTGGACGGCGTGCACGGTTTCCTCACCGCACTCGCGATCGGGCCGGTGCCAGCGAAGCCGGAGGAATGGCTGCCGGAGGTGCTGCACCAGCCGTTCGACGACGCCGGCGAAGGCGAACGCGTCCTCGGCCTGCTGGCGCAGCTCAACGATGCCATCTCGCCGGAGCTGGAGACCGGTACCTACGAGCCGATCCTCGGCGAAATCGAGACGGACGATGACGGGACGCCGGCCTTCACCGCGCACGGCTGGTGCGAAGGTTTCTCGCGCGGGATCGACCTGCGCGCGCCCGTCTGGGAAGGACGCCTCGGCCATGATCCCGAACTGATGGAGCTGCTCGGGCCGATCATCGCCCTCGCCATCGATGATGGCGTGTTCGAAAGCGACGCCGAGTTCGCCCCGCTCGGCGAGGACGAATACGACGACTGCCTCGCGCAGATTCCCGCCGCCGTCGCCGCCGTTGCCGAGTACTGGCGCGAGCACCCGCTCGGCGCCGAGGAACAGCCCGCGGGCACCGGTGCAGGCACCCTGCGCCCGCCGCGCCGTCGTGGCGGACGCTGGGTGCATTGAGGGGCGAGCCCCGATAAGCCGCGGATCATCGAACGCGCTCGACGGCAAGCCGCCGGAGCGATGCGCGCCGGAGTGCCTGACCTCTTCCCTGTGCCCGGTGTGCCCGGCGTTTCACTCCTTCGCCTTGCGTGCGAAGTCCAGGATGCCTCAGTCATTCCGCCCTGGCGTGGCGACATGCCCGCCGCCCAGCCGCTCGTCGAACCAGTCGGCGATCAGCGTGTAGACATGCGTCTTCAGCGCGGGCGTGGAAAGGCCATGGCGTGCGCCGGGATAGACCATCAGGCGGAATGGCGTGCCGCGTTCCTGCAGCGCGGCCATCAGGCGGGTGGAGTTGGCGAACAGCACGTTGTCATCGGCCATGCCGTGGACCAGCAGCAGGCGGTCCGGCCGGATGCCGTCGAGCCAGTGCAGCACCCCTGAGCGCGCATAGCCCTCGGGGTTTGCCTGCGGCGTGCCGAGGTAGCGCTCGGTGTAGTGCGTGTCGTACAGGGTCCAGTCGGTGACCGGCGCCACGGCCGCGCCGGCGGCAAAGGTGTCGCCGCCCCTGGCCAGCAGCATCAGGGTCTGGTAGCCACCGTAGCTCCAGCCGAAGAGGCCGATCCGCGCGGCATCCACCCAGGGCCGTGACGCCAGCCATGCCGCGGCGACCAGCTGGTCGGCCACTTCGGCCTTGCCGAGCTGGCCGTGGATCGCATCGGAAAAGCGCCGGCCACGGCGGGGCGAACCGCGGTTGTCCATCGCGAACACGACATAGCCGCGCTGCGCCATCACCTGTTCGACGTGGTTGCCCCAGTTGCGCTTCACGTACTGGCTGCCCGGGCCGCCGTAGTACGTCATGAACACCGGGTAGCGCCGCGCGGGATCGAAGCCCAGCGGCTTGTACAGGCGGTAGTACAGCGCCTGGCCATCCTCGCTCTCGAGCATGCCGTACGAGGGCAGCACCTGGCTGTCGCGGTACGCCCACCACGGATGGCCGGGTTTCAGCTCGTTGTGCTCGATCCACGCGATGCGCTCGCCATCGGCGCGCCGCAGCGAAACCTGCGGCGGCGTGGTGGGACTGGAGAACGTGTCGATCCAGGCGGCCGCGTTGTCGCCGAACACGGCATCGTGCCAGCCCTCTCCCTGGCTGATGCGCTCGGGTCGCGCGGCGGTGCTGCCATCCAGCCGGGTCGCGTAGACCTGCTTCTGCAACACGTCGTCGCGGTTGGAATCGAACCAGGCGGTGCCCGCACGCTCGTCGATCGCGAGCAGCGTGTCGACGTCATGCGGCCCCGCGGTCAGGCGACGGCGCAGCTTGCCGTCGAGACCGAACACGTACAGCTGCTTCCAGCCATCGCGACTGGATGCCCACACGAACGCGTCTTCGTGCTTCAGGAAATGCAGGTCGTCGTGCAGGTTGATCCAGCTGTCGGCACGCTCCTCCAGCAACGGCACCTGCGCCAGCGTGGCGGCATCGACCATCACCAGTTCCAGGCGCTTCTGGTCGCGGCTTTCGCGCTGGAATGCCAGGCGGCGCGCATCCGGGAGCCAGTCCACGCGCGCGAGGTAGATGTCGCGATCCTCGCCGGGATCGATCCAGCGGATGTCGCCGCCGGTGGGAGCGACCAGCCCGAGGCGCACCGCGACGTTGGGCCGGCCGGCCGCGGGGTAGCGCTGCCTCACCGTGGTGCTGCGGTCGGCATACACCTCGGTGCGTTCGACCTCGTCCACGCCGGACTCGTCATACCGTTCGAAGGCGATGGCCGAATCGTCCGGCGCCCACCAGTACCCGGTCGTGCGATCCATTTCCTCCTGGGCCACGAATTCGGCTTCGCCGTTGTGCACGGGTCCCTCGCCGTCGCGCGTCAGCGCCGTGACCTGCCCGTCCGCCAGCGCAATGACGTGGAGGTCCTGGTTGCCCACCCAGGAGACATAACGGCCCTTCGGCGAAACCTTGGCGTCGGTCACCTGCGTGCCGGCCGGCGTCAGCGCACGCGGCACCGGCCGGGGGCCATCGACGTCCACGAGCCACAGGCGCTCGCCGAGGGTAAACAGCAGGCGCTTGCCGTCCGGCGCCCAGCGCCACGACACGATCCCCTTGAACTGGGCGATCCGCTCGCGCTCGCGCCGGGCCTTCTCCGTTTCCGACAGCGGCTTGTCCGGTGCCAACGCAGCCGAATCGACCAGCCGCGACGTGGTTCCGGCGGCGACGTCCATCACCCAGAGATCCAGCTGGTGCTGGTCGTCCTCGCGCCCGCGCAGGTAGCCGACATGGCGCCCGTCCGGAGCGATCGCCAGTGCGCGTGGCGCCGGCCCGTCCAGCGACGGATCGGCGAAGAGGCGTTCGATGGTCAGGCGTTCGGCATGCACGGCCGGGGCAAGGACAAGGAAGAGCAGGGCAAGCAGGGGCAGGCGGCGCATGGCGGATTCCGCGGGGCGGATCGCGCAGTTAACCCCAAGCAGCCGGTGGCGCCAAGCGCAACGGGCTGGTGCCCGCCCCCATCAGGCCTTGCGCGCGCCCTGGCCGAACAGGATCCGCTTCTCCTCCTCACCCATCGGCTGGCCGGCCGAGGGATTCACCTCCGGGCCTCGTGCGTAGGCCCTCTGCGTCGCGGGACGCGCGGCAATGGCGGCGTGCCAGCGCCGCACCTCGGCAAAGGGCTGGAGGTCCAGGGGCTGCTTCGTGTAGGGGTTGATCCAGGGGAATGCGGCCATGTCGGCTATCGTGTACGCATCCCCGGCAATGAACGCACGGCCGGCCAGTCGCTGGTCGAGCACGCCAAGCAGGCGCTCGCTTTCCCTGGTGTAACGCTCGACCGCATAGGGGATGCGCTCCGGCGCGTACACCGTGAAATGGCCGTACTGGCCGGTCATCGGCCCAAGTCCGCCCATCTGCCAGAACAGCCATTCGCTCACCATGGTGCGTCCGCGCACGTCGGCGGGCAGGAAGCGGCCGGTTTTTTCGGCGAGGTACCAGAGGATGGCACCGGATTCGAACACGCTGATCGGCGCGCCGCTGTCGGCCGGTGCGTGGTCGACGATGGCCGGCATCTTGTTGTTGGGCGAGATCGCGAGGAACGCCGGCTCGAATTGCGCGCCCTTGCCGATGTCCACCGGCTTGATCGTGTAGGGAAGCCCGGCTTCCTCGAGGAACAGGGTGACCTTGTGGCCATTGGGTGTGGGCCAGTAATAGAAATCGATCATGGTTTCTCCTGTTGCCCCGCCCGCACGGGTATGGCGTCGATGCAGCGGTTATCAAGCCGTGCGCGCGGGCGGTCCTGCGCCTCGCGCGGATCACGCGCGCAGGAGATCGGGCAGGCCGCTCCAGCGTTCGATCGGCCGCTCGATCGCGGCCCGCACGACGGCATCGCCGCCATGCACGACCACGCGCCGGCGGGCGCGGGTGATGGCGGTGTAGAGCAGTTCGCGGCCGAGCACGCGGCTGGCGGTCTCCGGCAGCACCACCGCCACCTCGTCGAATTCCGAACCCTGGCTCTTGTGCACCGTCATCGCCAGCGCGCTTTCGTGCGCGGGCAGCGTGTAGGGCGAGAACGCGCGCAGTGCGCCGCCGTCCCCCGCGAACCACACCTGCAACCGCCCTCCCGGTTCGCGCCACGCCACGCCGACGTCGCCATTGAAAAGCCCGTGGCGGTAGTCGTTGGCGGTGACCATTACCAGCCGTCCGTGATACCAGCCGGAGGAATCGCACCGCCCCTGTTCGAGCGCCCGATTGATCGCGACGCAGCCGGAAGGCCCCTCGCGCAGGGCCGTGAGAACGCGATAGCGAAGCGACAGCGCCAGTGCCTCGTCGGGCGAGGCGCAGTCCGCCAGTGCGTGCAGCTGTGCGCTCGCCGCGCCCTCGCGCAGGCGTGCCAGCGCGGCCGCATCGGCCGCTGCCTGTGCGACATCGGCACGTCCGTCGTGCAACACGCGCAAGGCCGCCTCCGCATCGCCGGCGCGGATTGCCTGCGCCAGTTCGCCGATGCCGCCGCCGAAGCGGTGGCGCCGGCGCAGTTCGACGAAGCAGTCGGCGAGCGCGGCCTCGGGTGCGGCGGCGCGCGGAAGGACGTGGCCTGTCACTCCCTCGAGGTAGCCTGCCGCTGCGCCGTAGTAGGTGTTGGCGCTGCCTTCGCGCGGCCCGATCGAGGCCAGCACGTGGCCGGCTTCCACCGAGGCGAGCTGGCCGACGTCGCCCAGCAGGATGAGCGAGGTTGCGGGCGCGAGCGCATCGAGCAGGTGCGCCATCAGCGGCAGGTCCACCATCGAGGCCTCGTCCACGACGACCACATCGGCCGCCACCGGGCGCTCGCGGTGGTGGCGGAAGCCCCGCTGCGGGTGATACCCGAGCAGCCGGTGCAGGGTGGACGCCTCGTCCTCGTGGATGGCGGCCAGCAGGCGGGCATCGCAATCCAGTGTCGCCTTGCCGGCCCGCAGGGATTCGCCCAGCCGCGCGGCGGCCTTGCCGGTCGGCGCGGCGAGTCGGATGCGCGGCAGCGGCTGGCCGCTTGCCTGCGCCTCTTCCAGCAGCGCCGCGAGCAGCCACAGCACGCTGGTGGTCTTGCCGGTGCCCGGGCCGCCGCTGATGATGGCAAGGTGCGACCGCAGCCCCAGCGCGACGGCCACCGCCTGCCAGTCGATGTCATCGCCCGGCGTGAACCAGCGCGCGAGGCGGCCGCGCAGGGCGGTGGCATCGGGCAGCACACGAAGCGCGTGCGCCCGCGTCCGCAGCGAATCCGCCACGAGGTGCTCGTAGGCGGCATAGCGGCGCAGCCACACGCGCCCGTCCGACCAGACCAGGGGCGTGTTGGCGGGGTCCTCCAGGCGACCTGCCAGTGGCGAGGCATCCAGCACGGCGCGCAGCACGTCGCCGTCGGGAAGGGTGCAGGCGACCGTGCCGGCGGACGCGCCTGCCAGCAGGTCCGGCAGCGCCTGCAGCGGCAGGCAGCTGTGGCCTTGCGCGATGGCCTGGCTCGCGGCAGCCGCGACCAGCGACAGCGTGTCGCCACCGGCGGGATCCAGCCGGGCGAGCAACCGGCCGAACTCGACGTCGACCGCGCGCAATGCGCCGCTCCGCTGCAGTTGCGCCAGCAGCTGGCCGCTCACGCGCCACCTCCGCCGGCGGGCGCGAGCAACGCGTCGAGTGCCTCGACGAGCGCGCGCGGAACGCGATCGAGGTGCACGCCGTGCTGGCCGTCGCGGGTGAGACCGCGCAGGAACAGGTACACGGCGCCGCCCATGTCCCGCTCGTAGTCGTACCCGCTACCGAGCCGGCTGCGCAGCCAGCGGTGCAGCGCGAGGGTGTAGAGGACGTATTGCAGGTCGTAATCGTGCTGGCGCACGGCCGCAGCGAGTGCATCGGGCGCGTAGTCGGCGAGACGCGCGCCGAGGTGGTTGGTCTTGTAGTCGACGATCCACCAGCGGCCCTCGTGCAGGTACACGAGGTCGATGACGCCGGTCAGCAGGCCGGCGAGGCGCCCGGGCAGCCGCGCGAAATCGGTCCGCTGGCGCTGGTAGCCGTGCTGCTGCAACAGGTCGAGCAGGCGTGCCGGATCGACGGCGCCCATGGCGAGGTGGAACGGCATCTCGGCACGCCGCGCCGTCGTTGCAAGGGCGGCAAGGCGCGCCCCGCCGGGCAACCGTGCAGTGAGTGCGGCCGCGACCAGCTGCGTCGCCACCCGCTGCAGTTCGGCTTCGCGGCCCTGCGCTTCGGAGAGGTGCCGCCGCAGGCTGGCGTGGATGGCCTCGCGTGCCGCCGCCGCGGGGCCGCCCCCCCCCCCCCCGC
>JAEZQS010000084.1 GCA_023412995.1 Pseudomonadota bacterium | reverse complement strand
GGCCTGCGCTGCGCCGATCGCGCCGATGCGCGCGCGGCAGGCCTGTTCAATGCGCCGGCCGACACGCGCGAGTTCCTGCTGGCGCGCCTGCAGCGTCCGACCCCGCGCGTCGCGGCGGGGCTGTCGTTGCGCGATGCGGCGTCGGCCGCCATCGACGTCTCCGACGGCCTGCTGGCCGACCTCGGGCACGTCGCGACGGCGAGCGGCATCGGCATGCTGCTGGAAGCCCGCGCGCTGCCGAGTTCCTCGGCGCTGCTGGCGCTGTTCGATGAGCCGGAGCGGCTGCAGCTGCAGGCGACGGGCGGCGACGACTACGAGCTCGCCTTCACCACGCCAGCCGCGCGCGCCGACGCCGTGCAGCAGGACCTCGCCCGCATCGGCTGCGGCGCCACGCGCATCGGCCGCGTGGTGGAAGGCGAGGGCGTGCGCCTGCTGGATGAAGCCGGCCGCGACATCGCCCTGCGCCGGCGCGGCTGGGACCATTTCGCATGAGGCTCGACGCCGCGCAGCGGCGCGTGCTGCTCGCCCATCCTGCCGGCTGGATCGCCTGCGGCTTCGGAGCCGGCCTCAGCCCGTGGGCACCGGGCACCGTCGGCAGCGCCGTCGCGCTCCTGCCCTGGCTGGTGCTGCGGCAGCTGGCGTGGCCCTGGTATGCGGTAGTGGTGGCCGCCGCCTTGGTGCTCGGGGTGTGGGCCTCGCAACGCGCCACCGCGCACCTGCGCCTGTCCGATCCCGGCGCCATCGTCTGGGACGAATTCGTCGGCCAGTGGATCGCCCTCGCGCCACTCCTGTTCTTCCCCGGCGATGCACGCTGGATCCTCGCCGCGTTCGTCCTCTTCCGCCTGTTCGACATCGCCAAGCCCTGGCCCGTTTCCTGGGCCGACCGCACCGTCAAGGGCGGCCTCGGTGTCATGCTCGATGACGCGCTTGCGGGCGCCCTGGCGGCCGTCGTTCTGGTGGTGCTGGGGCTAGTGGCTAGTGGCTAGGGGCTAGGGGCTGGGGGCTGGGGCGGGCTTCGAATTGGCCGATCAAGTGCCTCGACCATTCCCCATTCCCCAATCCCGATTCGCCTAAAGCAGCTTGCCCGGATTGAGGATCCCCGCCGGGTCGAACTGCTGCTTGATCCGTCGCATCAGGGCGAGGGCGGAGGCGTCGACCGCGCGCGGCAGGAAGTCGCGCTTGGCGAGGCCGATGCCGTGTTCGCCCGAGAGCGTGCCATCGAGGCGGATCACGGCATCGAACAAGGCGTCGAGGCAGGCGGGCGCGCGCGCGCTTTCGGCGTCATCGCGCGGCAGCAGGTTGACGTGCAGGTTGCCGTTGCCGGCGTGGCCGAAGGTGACGATCGGCAGCGCGTGTTCGGCGGCCAGCGCGCGGGTGGCGGCGACCAGTTCCGGTACCCGGCTCACCGGCACCACCACGTCCTCGTTGATCTTGTGCGGCGAGATCGTGCGCAGGGCCGGCGACAGCGCCTTGCGTGCCGCCCACAGCGTGGCGACTTCGTCCGCATCGCGCGCCACAGCGAGTTCGACCAGGCCGTCGCCACGGGTGGCGCGCGAGACCGCGTCCACCGCCGCCGGCAGCGTGTCGGGCTCGCCATCGACCTCGATCAGCAGCATCGCGCCGGCCTGCGGCACCGCGTCGCCGCCATGGGCGCGCGCGAGGCGCAGCGCCTCGCCGTCGAGGAACTCCAGCGCGCACGGCACCACCGGCTGCGCCATGATCCGCGCGACCGCCGCGGCAGCCGATTCCACGTCCTGCCAGGTGGCGCGCAGCGTGCGTCTGGACGAGGCGAGCGGGGTGAGCTTGAGCGTCGCCTCCGTCACCACCGCGAGGGTTCCCTCCGAGCCGACCAGCAGGCGCACCAGGTCGTAGCCGGTGGAGCCCTTGGTGGTCGGCGTGCCGCAGCGGAATTCCTCGCCGGTGCCGGCGACGGCGCGCAGCGCCAGCACGTTGTCGCGCGTGGCGCCGTACTTCACCGCGCGCGGACCGCCGGCGTTGCAGCCGATGTTGCCGGCGACGGTGCAGTACGGCGCGGACGTCGGGTCGGGCGCCCAGAACAGGCGCGCCGGTGCGAGCGCTGCCTGCAGGTCGCCGTTGAGCACGCCCGGCTCGACCACCGCGAGGCGGTCTTCAGGCACGATGCGCAGCACGCGGTCCATGCGCTCGAAACTGGCGACGATGCCGCCCGCGACCGGGACGGTGGCGCCGGTGGTGTTGGTGCCGCGGCCGCGCGCCACCAGCGGCACCCGGTGCGCATGGCAGGTCGCGACCAGCCCGGCCACCTGTTCGTGCGCGGTGGGAAACACCACGGCAGCAGGCGTCGCCATGCGCCGGGAGTTGTCGTAGCCGTACACGGCGCATTCGGACGCATCGGTGGTGAGCGCGCCCGGCGCGAACAGGCGCCGCAGCTCGGCAAGGGCGGCGCCCGTTTCCATCAGCGCGGCCGGCGGCGTGCCTGCGGCAGGAGCGGCTTCATTCGACGTAGTCGAACACCTTGACCACCCGCTCGACGCCGGCGACGTCGCGTGCGATGGCGGTCACGGCCTCGTCTTCCTCGTGGGTGAGTCGTCCCATCAGGTACACGACGCGGTGCGCGGTGGTGACGTTGACGCGGGTGGGGTCGAAGCCCGGCAGGCTGGTGAGGTCGAGCAGCGCCGTCTTCACGTGCGCCGTGATGGTGTTGTCGCGGCGGCGCGACCAGAAGCCTTCGGGTTCGCGCACCGCCAGCTCGTTGACGATGCGGCGGGTGCCGTCGAACCCGCTCACCGCACGCTGCGCGCGTGCCTTGAGTTCCTCGGTGCGCACTTCGCCGACCAGCAGCATCACGCCGTCGTACACAACGATGGCGACGTGGTTGCGCAAGGCGAGTTCCTTGTCCTTGTTGAGCGAGTCGAACGCGGCGAGATAGAGGCGCTTGTCGTCCACCCACGTGCCGACGTCGCGGCGGTCGTGCGCGGCGCTGCCGCCCACGGCGGCGCCACCGACCACGGCGGCGACGCAGCCGCCGAGCAGCGCGGCGAGGGCGAGCG
>JAEZQS010000078.1 GCA_023412995.1 Pseudomonadota bacterium | reverse complement strand
CCGCTGAACGGAGGCGCACCCGGCGTCTTCCCTGCGCGGCAGCGCGTCATGCGCTTGCCACCGCACCCGGGCACAATCGGGCGGTCGCACCGCGCGACATCCCGGGAGAAGAGCATGACCATTACGGCTACTGCAATCATCATCTGGCTGATCGTCGGCGCCATTGCCGGCTGGCTGGCCGGCCTGATCGTCAAGGGGCACGGATTCGGTCTGGTGGGCAACATCATCGTCGGCATCATCGGCGCGTTCCTCGCCGGCTGGCTGCTGCCGATGGTCGGCTTCGCCATCGGTGGCGGCATCATCGCAGCCATCATCAATGCCCTCATCGGCGCCATCATCCTGCTGTTCATCATCGGCTTGTTCAAACGCGCGGCCTGACCCAGGGGGTCGGGGAACCACGGGGCCGGACGCGTTCCGGCCCTTTTTTTGCGCGTGTCGGCGACATCACCGGGCGGCTGGCGTGGCACACTGGCAACCGAGCCCACCGTTCGGAGGCCGCATGCCACTGCACCCGGTTCCACCCGCGTTCGCGCGCGGCGCGCGCATCCGCTGGGAATCCTACGCACGCGACTATGCGGCCTCGGTGGCGGACCCGGCGGCTTTCTGGGACCGCGTCGGGCGCCGGCTCGACTGGAGCCGACCGTGGTCGCAGGTGATGGATGTCTCCTTCGACCCCGAAGACCTGCACGTGCGCTGGTACGAAGGCGGCGAGCTGAACGTCGCTGCCAACTGCCTCGACCGGCACCTCGCCACGCGCGGCGACAAGGTCGCCATCATCTGGGAAGGCGACGACCCGTCCGAGTCGCGCCGCATCACCTACCGCGAGCTGCACGCCGACGTCTGCCGGGCGGCCAACCTGCTGTCCAACCTCGGCATCCGCCGCGGCGACCGCGTCGCGATCTACCTGCCGATGATCCCGGAGGCGGCCGTCGCGATGCTGGCCTGTGCCCGCATCGGCGCCGTCCACACCGTCGTGTTCGGCGGCTTCTCGCCCGACTCGCTGGCCGGACGCATCGCCGATTCCGGTGCGCGGCTCGTGATCACGGCGGATGAAGGCCTGCGCGCCGGTCGCCGGGTGTTGCTGAAGGCCAACGTGGACGAGGCGCTGCAGCGGCGGGGCACGCAAAGCGTCGAAACGGTGCTGGTGGTCCGCCGCACGGGCGCCGCGGTCCCCATGCAGCCGCCGCGCGACCGCTGGTGGGATGCGTTGCTGGAAGCGCAGCCGGCGGAGCACGCGCCGGTCATGGTGGAGGCGGAGCATCCGCTCTTCATCCTCTATACGTCCGGCTCCACCGGCACGCCCAAGGGCGTGCTGCACACCACCGGCGGCTATCTCGTCTATGTCGCCTACACGCATGAGTGCGTGTTCGACCTGCGCGAGGACGACATCTACTGGTGCACGGCCGACATCGGCTGGGTGACCGGGCACAGCTATGTCCTCTACGGCCCGCTCGCCAACGGCGCCACCACCGTGATGTTCGAGGGCGTGCCGAGCTGGCCCGACAGTTCGCGCTTCTGGCAGGTGATCGACCGCCACAAGGTGACGCTCTTCTACACCGCCCCCACGGCGATCCGCGCGTTGATGCGCGAGGGCGACGAGCCGGTGACGCGCACCTCGCGCGCGAGCCTGCGCCTGCTCGGCAGCGTCGGCGAGCCGATCAACCCGGAAGCGTGGGAGTGGTACTGGCACGTGGTGGGCGAGTCGCGCTGCCCGATCGTGGACACCTGGTGGCAAACCGAGACCGGCGGCATCATGATTTCGCCGCTGCCGGGCGCGGTGGACCAGAAACCCGGCTCGGCGACGCTGCCCTTCTTCGGCGTGCAACCGGCAATCGTCGACAACGAGGGCCGCACGCTGCACGGTCCTGCCGAAGGAAACCTGGTCATCACGGCCGCCTGGCCCGGCATGATGCGCACCGTCTACGGCGACCACCAGCGCTTCATCGACAGCTACTTCCGCCAGTTCCCCGGCAGCTACTGCACCGGCGACGGGGCGCGCCGCGACGAGGACGGCTACTACTGGATCACCGGCCGCGTCGATGACGTGCTGAATGTTTCCGGCCATCGCCTCGGCACGGCCGAGATCGAAAGCGCGCTGGTGGCGCACGCGGCGGTTGCCGAAGCGGCCGTGGTCGGCTGTCCACACGCCGTCAAGGGCCAGGGCATCTATGTCTACGTCACGCTGAAGAGCGGCATCGAACCCGCTGCCGCGCTGCGCGACGAGCTAGTCGCGTGGGTACGCAAGGAGATCGGACCGATCGCGGCACCGGATTTCCTGCAGTGGGCGCCCGCGCTGCCCAAGACCCGCTCCGGCAAGATCATGCGCCGCATCCTGCGCAAGATCGCCTGCAACGAGGCCGATGCGCTCGGCGACACCTCGACGCTGGCCGATCCGGAGGTCGTGCAGGTGCTGGTCGCCGAGCGCCTGGTCCGCTGACGCGCGCCCGTTTCGCTGCATCCGGTTGCACGGCATGACAGGCGATGCGGCGCCGTTCCGCCCGGCCGGCGTGGTACCGCCGCTGGAAGAGGGCGAGATCCATGTCTGGCACGACCAGGCCCTGGCGGCGACCCCGGCCGTGGTGTCCGCGCATGCCCGCGCGCGGCTGGATGCGCTCGCCTGCGCGTACGCCGGCAGCAGCACGCCACCGGCCATTGCAACCGGACCGCACGGCAAGCCGCATGCGCCCTCGCTCCCCTGGCTGGAGTTCAACCTGAGCCATGCCGGCACGCACCTGCTGCTCGCCTTCGCGCGCAACCAGCCGCTCGGCATCGATCTCGAGTGCACCGGGCGCCGGCCACCGACGGAAGGCATCGCCCGACGCTACTTCGCCGCCAGCGAGGCCGATGCACTGGAGCGCCTGCCGCCCGATCGGCGCGCGCGTCTGTTCCTCGAGCTCTGGACACACAAGGAAGCGGTCCTCAAGGCGCTGGGGCACGGCCTCTCCTTTGGACTGGAACGGGTCGTGTTCGCGCTGGAAGGCGAGCGCGTCGCGGGCCTCGTGGCCCGTGGCGAGGGCGGCGGCGACGTCGCCGGATGGCGCCACGTTCGCCTGGCGCCCGCACCCACCCTGCTCGGTACGCTGGCCTGGCGCGGCGCGCCGCGCGCGGTGCGCTGCCTCGCGTGGGCCAACTGAGATCCGCGACGATCGGGCCTCCTGGCGCGTCCGGTGGACATGGCAGACGGACAGATGATGGCCGCCGTGGAACCGCCGAGGTCCGGGTTCGGCGTGGCGCTCGAACGGGCCACGCTCGAGCGCGCGCGGCGCGGCGACATGGACGCCTTTGCCGCCATCTATGATCGTTACGGCAGCGCCTGCTTCACCCTCGCCCTGCGCGTGCTGGGTGACCGCGCCAGCGCCGAGGACGTGGTGCAGGACGTGTTCCTGAAGATGTTCTCGACCGTGCGCGGCTATCGCGGCGACGCGCCGTTCGGCGCCTGGCTCAAACGCCTGGCCGCCAACGCCACCGTCGACGTGCTGCGCGGGCGCCGCCGCTTCCTCGAGGACGATGCGGAAGCGCTGGTCGATGCGTTGGCGGTGCAGGCGGACACGGCGGGCGAGCAGTCCGACGCCTGGACGCTGCTGATGCGCCTGCCGCCGCACGCGCGCGCCGTGGTGGTGCTGCACGAGGTCGAAGGCTACACGCACCGCGAGCTGGCGGCGTTGTTCGGGCAAAGTGAAAGCTGGTCGAAGTCGGTTCTGGCGCGCGCGCTGAAGCGCCTCGGCGATGGCGGCAAAGCCGGCAGGGAGGAAGATCAATGAGTAGGCGCAGCGATTCGCCGGCAGGCACGTTCGATCCGCGTGCACTGCCCGCGTTCACCACCGACGCGGCATTGTGGCCGCGCCTGGAAGTCGCGCGCCGGCGGCAGCTGCAGCGGCAACGCGCCGCGCGGGGCGGTGCGACGGCCTCCGTCGCGCTGGCTGCCATCGCGTGGCTCGGCCTTGGCGGCATGCCGCGACAGCCGCCGACGCTGCAGGCGACCCATGCCACGGCCGCAGACGCCATGCGTGAATCGCAGGAGCTCGAGCGGCAATGGCGCGACCTGGCCGGCGGCCCGGTCACGCTGCCGCCAACGGCGCGGGTGCAGGCCATCGACGCGGCACTGCAGTCCGCCTACGACCAGCGTGCCGGCGAAGCCGACCTGGCCGTGCTCTGGCGCCAGCGCAACGAAGCCCTGCGCGGACTGATTGCCGGTGCGCAGGACGCAACCGGTGCGGGTGCCGTACGCATCACGAGAATCTGAAGCGAGGTAAAGGCTCATGGAACCACGTCGAATCCACCCCCGTCCGCCGCTGCTGGGGCTTTCCATTGTCGCCGCCGCCGTCCTGATGGGCAGCGTGGCGCAGGCGCAGGACGCCCACGCCAGCGATGCGCTGGTGCAGCAGCGCGTGCGTGCCGAACTGCGCGCGGTGATGACCGGGCTGATCCAGTCCGGCACCTTCGGCGACGCGTCGCCGGGAGCGCTCCATCTCGATGTCACGGCGCCCGCGCAGCGGGTCAGCGACCTCGGCCTGCTGGTCGACAGCGCCCGCGCCGACGCCGATGGCCTGCATGTGCTGGCGGTCACGCCCGGCGGCAGTGCCGAGCGGATGGGCATCCGCACCGGTGACGTGCTCGCGGCGGTCGACGGCACGCCGCTCGGTGGCGGTGACGGCGCCGGCACCCTGCGGGCGCACGTCGACGCCTTGCCCGACGGCGCTCCGCTGGCGTTCTCGTTGCGGCGCGACGGTTCCACCCGGCGGGTCGCAGGCACGCTCTCCAGCGTCTACCTGCCACCGATGCACCTGACCGTCGGAGACGGCACGCAGGTGGCGGCGCGCGGCGACGAGGGGATGTCCGCCGCATCGGGCGGCTGCGGCCGCATCAGCGACTTCGATGTCGCACCGCGCCAGCAGCAGCTGCATGCCGCCACGATCATCAGCATCGACGGCAGCCTGCCGGGCCCCTCGGGTTCGCATACCTATCGCGTGGCGGCGGGATCGCACGTGGTGAAGGTGGCGGAGCGGATCGACGACCGCTACCTGCCGTTCAACGACCGGGCGCGCAATGCGGGCGTCTCGTCCAACCGCTACAAGACGCTGGTGGTCGATGTGGCGCCGGACACGACCACGCTGGTGGCGGCACGCCTCAACGAGGCAGAGCGCAACAATCCGGCCAAGGGTGCCTACTGGGATCCGGTGGCGTGGAAGCAGACCGCCGAGCCCTGCCGCTGAGGCGGTGCATCGCATGACCCCTCCGCGGCGGTGCATGCGCCGCGGCGGAGGATGGACGGGGCACCGGTTGCGAGGCAGGCGCCGCAACTGGTCCAATGTCGCGGCCAGGCGCGGGTGCCCTGCACGCCCCGCACCCGCGCACTACAGCAAGGTGCTTCGTCGCGATTGCTACCCTTGTCCAGCATCCGGGTCCCGTGACTTCCCTCAGCGTTAACGTCAACAAGATCGCCGTGCTGCGCAATTCACGCGGCCATGCGCGTCCGGATCCCGTACTGGCGGCGCGTGCCTGCATCGACGCCGGGTGCCAGGGCATCACCGTGCACCCGCGACCCGACCAGCGGCACATCCGGGTGGAGGACGTGGCGCGCATCGGCGCGGTGCTCGGTCCGGTCGAATACAACATCGAAGGCAACCCGTTCGCGCCGCCACGCGGCAGCTATCCAGGGCTGCTGGCGCTGGTGCGGCAGGCGCGTCCCGCGCAGGTGACGCTGGTGCCGGACTCGGATGCACAGCTCACCTCCGACCATGGCTTCGACCTCGCCCGCGACGCCGTTCGCCTGGCCCCGCTGGTGCGCGAGTTCAAGGCGGTGGGGTGCCGCGTCAGCCTGTTCGTCGATGCCGTCAGCGGGGATGTCGGGCGCGCGGCCGACATCGGCGCCGCCCGCATCGAGATCTACACCCAGCCGTATGCCGCGGCCCACGCCCGCCGGGATGCCGGGCGTGAACA
>JAEZQS010000067.1 GCA_023412995.1 Pseudomonadota bacterium | reverse complement strand
GGCCTGCGGCACCCGGCCGCGGCTTGCGACCGGGCTTGGGCGCACCCCGCCAGCCATCGTCGCGGATGCGGTCGAAGGCGGCGAACTCGCGCGCCTCGTCGTTGCGCCCCGCCGTCCACGCCTGTTGCGCCTTGGGCCGGAACTCCGTCGGCGCGGTGCGCCGCTGGCCGATGACGGGCGCGAGGGTCAGGCGCGGCGGCGACTGCTGCATGCCGGCGCGTTCGCGCAATGCCGTGACCTGGCCGGCGTCCAGTTCGGCCGACTGGCCGCGCAGCAGGCCGCGCGGCAGCTCGACCACGCCATAGCGGATGCGCTTGAGCCGGCTCACCATCAGGCCCTGCGACTCCCACATGCGCCGGACTTCGCGATTGCGGCCTTCGCGCAGGACCACGCGGAACCAGGAGTGGCTGGTGCCGCGGCTGACCACCGCGATTTCCTCGAAGCGCGCGGGGCCATCCTCGAGCTCGATGCCGCTGCGCAGGCGCTCGACCGTCTCGTCCGGCACCTCGCCATGCACGCGGCAGATGTACTCGCGTTCGATCTCCGAACGGGGATGCATCAGCGCGTTGGCGAGGTCGCCGTCGGTGGTGAGCAGCAGCAGGCCGGTGGTGTTGATGTCGAGCCGGCCGACGGCGATCCAGCGCGCGCCCTTGATCTGCGGCAGCTGCTCGAACACGGTCGGCCGGCCTTCCGGATCGTCGCGCGTGGCGACCACGCCATCCGGCTTGTTGTAGATGATGACCTGTGCGTGCTCGGCATTGTCGGCAACCACCACGAAGCGCTTGCCATCCACTTCGACGCGGTCGCCGGTACGGACGCTCTGGCCGAGGGTGGCGGCGGCGGCATTGACCTGCACCTCGCCGGCTTCGATGCGTTGCTCGAGCATGCGACGCGAGCCGAGGCCGGCGTTGGCCAGCACCTTGTGCAGGCGCTCCTCGACCGCGGCCGGGCTGCCTGCCTCGGGGCGCTTGAGTTTGAGGATGGAACGGGAGGGGTTGCTCATGCGGCGGATTCCGGGGTGTCCTGGCGGGGAACGCCTGCGCTGTCGGCGGCGTCGGGGGAGTGGGGGGAGTGGGGGGAGTCGGGCGTCCGCGCGGAGCCGGCGTCGCCTTCCGCTGCGGGGGTGCCGGCGGCACCGGCGCCTGTGGCGGAGGCACCCGTTGCCGGCGCGACTTCGTGCGCCGGGGCGTCCATGCCGGCGGGCGCATCGACGCCATCGGCCGACGGCGACGCAAGGACGTCGTCGTCGTCTTCGTGAAGGGCGATCGGCACAGGACCGGTGTCCTCGTCCGGTGCCGGGTTGCCGTCCAGTGCCAGCTGCGGCTCGAGGTCTTCGAGATCGCGGATCTCGCCCAGCGGGGGCAGTTCGTCCAGCGACTTGAGGTTGAAATAATCGAGGAACTGGCGAGTGGTGCCGAACAGGGCCGGCTTGCCCGGCAGGTCGCGGTATCCCACCACGCGCACCCACTCGCGTTCTTCGAGCGTGCGCACGATGCTGGTGGATACCGCCACGCCGCGGATCTGCTCGATCTCGGCGCGCGTGATCGGCTGGCGGTAGGCGATGAGTGCCAGCGTCTCGAGCAAGGCGCGCGAGTAGCGCGACGGGCGCTCGGTCCACAGGCGCGACACGGCGGCGTGCACGTCGCGGCAGACCTGGAAGCGGAAGCCGGATGCGACCTCCACCAGTTCGATCCCGCGGCTGGCGCAGTCCTCGCGCAGTTCCGCCATGGCCCGTGCCAGCTCGTCGTGCGAGGGCATGTCGAATTCGTCGAACAGCGCCGACAGCTGCGGCAGGGTCAGCGGGTGGGTGCTGGCCAGCAGCGCCGCCTCGATGATGCGTTTGGTCTGTTGCAGTTCCATCGCGTCCTGTTTCAGAAAGTGGGCCGTCGCGATCCGCGACGCCCGGCATGTGGCAGCAATCCTGCATCGCCGTCCGGGAGGCCGGCGCGTGCAATGCCGGTGGAACGGCGGCAGCCGGTACCGCGGATCACGCAGTGGCCAGGGACTTCACGTACACCGGCGCGAGCGCCGCTTCCTGCACGATCTCCACCAGCTGTTCCCGCGCCAGTTCGAGCATGGCGAGGAAGGTCACGATCACGCCACGGCGGCCTTCGCTCGCGTCGAACAGTGCCTCGAAGCGGTGGAAGCCGCCGTCCCCCAGCACGCGCAGCAGGTCGCTCATGCGGCTGCGCACGTTGAGCGTCTCGCGCTCGATCGCGTGGTGGCCGTACAGCGCCGCTCGCGTCATGACGTCCTTGAGCGCCAGCAGCAGCTCGCGCAATTCCACCGGCGGCGGCAACCGGATCACGTTGCGGTCCGCCATCTCCACCCGCGCCGGGGTGGTGTCGCGTTCCAGCCGTGGCAGTGCGTCGATATCCTCGGCGGCCTTCTTGAAGCGTTCGTACTCCTGCAGCCGGCGCACCAGTTCGGCGCGCGGGTCCGCCTCGGCCGTTTCCTCGGCCGGCGGCCGCGGCAACAGCAGGCGCGACTTGATCTCGGCCAGGATCGCGGCCATCACCAGGTACTCGGCCGCGAGTTCCAGCCGCAGCTCGTTCATCATCCCGATGTAATCGACGTACTGGCGCGTGATTTCCGCGATCGGGATGTCCAGGATGTCGAGGTTCTGCCGGCGGATCAGGTACAGCAGCAGGTCGAGCGGGCCTTCGAAGGCTTCCAGGATGACTTCGAGCGCGTCCGGCGGGATGTACAGGTCCTGCGGCATCTGCAGCACGGGCATTCCGCGCACCAGCGCCAGCGGGATTTCCTGCTGCTGCGGAACCTGCGCAAACGCGCCGGCCGGATGTGCACTGTCTTCAGCGGTCTGGTTCATGCTCGGTCCGGTGACGCCCGGCGCCTCACGGCGCGGGTCATGCACGGGTCACTCGCGCGTTGTGGCGTGGCGGACAGCCGGGTCGGGCGCCGGCGCGTCGCGGCGCCCCGCAGGGCGGGATGCCCGAATCACCGGAATCCGGAGCTCGACGAAAAACCCACTATCGACGCGGGAAGCGTGCCAGGGTGGACTGGTTCGCCGCGCATCGCGCGGGGGTCCCGGCTTCCCGATTCGCCACTAGCCTACGGGGAATCGATCCCGCGCGCAATGGCGCTACGCGGGCGCCCCGGTCCGAACGCGGCGGCGCATCGGCTACCATTGGCGGCCGCCGGACCCGGCGTTCCCGCGGCCGCAGTCCCCACCCGACGGATCTTCCATGTGGTACGCCATCATCGGCAATGATGTCTCCGCTTCGCTTGGACCGAGGTCGGGCGCGCGTGCCGCGCACCTGGCGCGGCTGCAGCACCTGCGCGACGCGGGGCGGCTGCTGCTGGCCGGGCCGTTTCCCGCCAGCGATTCCGAAGAGCCCGGTCCGGCGGGCTACAGCGGCAGCCTGATTGTGGCGGAGTTCGCCTCGCTGGCGGCGGCGCGCGAGTGGGCCGATGCCGATCCCTACGTCGCGGCGGGCGTCTATGCCGACGTGGCGGTGCGCCCGTTCCTGCATGTGCTGCCGTGACCGGCCGGGTCGATGCGATTCGCGCGAGGCTGGCGGCGGCGCTCTCGCCCGAGCAGCTGGAGGTGGCCGATGAAAGCCACCGCCATGTCGGCCATGCCGGTGCCCGCGACGGCCGTGGCCACTTCCGCGTGCGGGTCGTCAGCGCGGCCTTTCGCGGGCAGTCGCCACTGGCACGCCACCGGGCGGTGTTTGCCGCGCTGGGCGACCTGATGCAGACCGATATCCATGCGCTCGCGATCGACGCGCGCTCTCCCGAGGAGATTTCCTGATGCCGATGCGATTCCCGCTTGCAACTGCCGCGCGCACCGCGGCCCTCACCACGACGACGGCCTTTGCGCTGGCACTGGCGGCCTGCGGCGGAGCGGACGACGGCGCGGCCGTCCCGGCGCCGGATGCGGCGGCCGGCGGCGCGAACGCGATCGCCAGCGTCAACGGCGAACCGATTACCCAGCGCATGCTGGAGGGGTACGCGACCATCCACAACATGGACATCAGCCGCCCCGTCCTGCGCGATCGCGCGCTGCGCCAGCTGGCCGACTACCTCGTGCTGGAGCAGGCGGCGAAGGCGTCGGGCTGGCTGCAGCGAGCCGAATTCACGGGTGCCGCCGAAGTGGGCCGGCTGCAGGCCATCGCCGCCGCCGCGACCCAGCAGCTGCAGGACCCGGCGGCCATCGACGAGGCCGCGGTGCGCGCCGAGTACGAGCGCCAGTTCACCGCGGCGCGCGACTACGTCTACGGTGAAATACTGTTACGCACGAAGGAACAGGCGGGGGCGG
>JAEZQS010000038.1 GCA_023412995.1 Pseudomonadota bacterium | reverse complement strand
CCGGGGCCCTGCTCGCCCGGGCCGCCGTCGGTGCGCACGTAGTACGTGGCGGCCTGGGCAGCGCCGAGGCACAGCATCGACGCGAGGAGGAGGAACAGCGCGGCAAGCGCGCGCGGGGCGGAAGACGCGCGCGGGCGCGCGGGCATTGCATGCGACATGGACGTGGGGACCCTTGAGGAAAACAGCGTCCGCTCGGTTCCCATGGCATGCCGCCGTGGGGCCGGAATCGCGGACAGCTGAATTAGAGCGAAACGGGTCCGGGACGCGTTGTGGATTCAATCACACAAAACGTTGAGTTTTCGTGGGGCGTGCAGTGCGTCGCAAAAAAGGAAAGCCCACTGCGTCACATCCGTGGCAATCGCGCAGTTTTCTCCTCACCGGCGCGCGCGGCCAACCGGGGCGGGCGGATGCCGGCGGCCCTTGCGGCCAGCGGGTAGCGCTCGATCATGCCTGCCCGCTGGTCCAGTACGGGATCGGTTGCCGGCCCGGCGGCGGACACCCCGGCGTTTTGGAGCGCCATGTAGCGCTCCAGCAGCCCGCACAGGACCCAGAAGTTTCCCATCACGGCGCCCTCGGAAAACGGGCTGCCGTAGAGGTTTCCGAGCGCCATGCAGACGACGAAGGCGCCGAAGCCGAGGGCCAGCCCCTCCGCCTCGGCATTGCCCGGCGGCGCTGCCCGCCGCAACCGGCGCGCGTGGCGTGACAGGCTCCACATCAGCCACAGCAGGGCGGCGAGGCCCAGCACCCCGCCCTCGCACAGGGTCAGCACGAAGTAGTTGTGGGCGTCGTAGCCCGCGTAGGCGGGCGCGTAGTGCCCGATGTGGCGCCAGAACCGGTTGAGGCCCACCCCCATCGGGTGTTCCTCCCACATGTCCATCGCACCGTCCCAGATCTCCCAGCGGCTGGCGGTGCTCGGGTCGACCTCGATGGCGCCGGTGGTGGTGCGCTGCTGGGTTTCCTCCACCCGCTCGGTCACGCTCGACGGCAGGAACCCGACCGCCACCACCAGTACCAGGGCCAGCACGACCGAGGCGACCAGGCTGCGACGCAGGAACACCAGGGCGAGCCCGGCGAGCGCGATGCCGTAGGACTGGCGCGAATAGGTGAACATGATCGCCAGGATCATCAGCAGCAGGCCGACGATGCCGGCGAGGCGCCACAGGCGCTGGCCGCGGAACGCGAGCGCTACCGCGGCGAAGACCGGCACGTACATGGCGTAGTAGACGCCGGCGCGGTTGGCCATCGCGAAGCTGGTGCCGAAGGGCCCCGAGGCGCGGTGCGTCTCGACGAAGTTGCCGAGGCCGTAGTCCAGGCCCTGGCGGATGGCCTGCACGCCGGCAATGCACGCCACCACCAGCACCAGGATGATCATCTGGCGCGTCTGGCGCAAGTCGAGCCGGCAACGCAGCGCGAGGAAATAGAACAGCGGATAGAAGAGGGCGTTCTTGAGGATGGTCAGGTCGTCGATGAAGGAGACCTTGCCATCGGCGCGTGCGATCAGGAACGACACCACCAGGGTGGCGAAGAACAGCAGCAGCGGCACCTTGAGGCCGGCCGTGGTGGGTGCGCCGGGCAGCTCCGGCCGCGCCAGGATGGCCACCACCACTGCCCCGAACAGGAGGTTGGAGACATTGAGAGCGGTGATCCCGGTCTCGAGCGGGTAGTGCAGCGAATAGACCACGTAGAAGACGAGCACCGCGAACAGCAGGCGCAGCATGTCAGTCGCCCCCGTCCGCCGGGGCGTCGAGGTAGCGCCGCGCCCAGAGTTCCAGCGAGAGCACCAGCCACAGCGTCTCGCCATGGGCGGCCTGGCCGGCCAGGTGCGCGTCGAGGATGCGGCGCGCCGCGTCGGGCCGCACCAGCCCGCGCTCGCGGAAGGCGCGGCTGGCGAGGATGTCCTCCGCCAGCGCGCGCAGCGGACCACGGAACCAGGCGTCGAGCGGGATTGCGAAGCCCTGCTTGGGCTTGTCCAGCACCTCGGCCGGCAGCCAGCGCCGCGCCACCTCGCGCAACAGGTGCTTGCCGCGCCCATTGCGGATACGCAGGGCGGGCGGCAGCTGCACCGCGAATTCGACCACGCGGTGGTCGAGCAGCGGCGCGCGTCCTTCCAGCGAATTGGCCATCGCCATGCGGTCGAGCTTGACCAGGATGTCGTCCGCCAGGTAGCCGTCGATGTCCAGCGCGACGATGCGGTCCAGCAGCTCCGCGCCGCCGTCGGTGCGCCGCGGCGCCGCGCCGTAGTGGTTGCCGCCCGCCTCGCCGAGCAGCTCGGCGGCAAGGTCCGCGCGGGTCATCGCCACGCCGCTCAGGTAGCTGTCCGGGAACGGCTGGCGCAGGCGCTCGCCGAGCCGCCGCAGGCGATAACCGGTCGAGCCCGGCACCAGCCGCCCCGCGGCCGCGGCGGCCAGGCCGGCCAGCGGGCGCGCTGTCCCGAGGCGTTGCAGGGCGAGGAAGCGCAGGTAGCGGTCGTAGCCGCCAAACGCCTCGTCGCCGCCATCGCCGGTCAGCACCATGGTCACGTGCTGGCGCGCCAGCCGCGACACCAGGAAGGTCGGGATGGCGGAGGAGTCGGCAAACGGCTCGTCGAGGTACCACACCAGCTGCTGCAGCAGGTCGACCGCGTCGGGTTCGGCCACCAGCTCGTGGTGCTCGGTGCCGAGGTGCCGCGCGACGCGCCGTGCGTCGGACAGCTCGTTGAAGGCATCCTCGCGGAAGCCGATCGAGAACGTGCGCACCGGTTGGCCGAGGTGGCGCGCCATCAGCGCGACCACCACGCTGGAATCGAGGCCGCCACTGAGGAAGGCACCGAACGGCACGTCCGCCACCAGCCGGCTGGCGACCGCGGCGTCGAGACGGCGCGCGAGTTCTTCGCCGGCTTCGGCCTCGCTGCCGGCGAACTTCGGCGTGAATGGCAAGGTGTAATAGCGGCTGATGCGCGCCTTGCCTTCGGCGTAGGCGAGGTAATGCCCGGGCTCGAGCTTGGCGACGCCGGCGAAGATGCTGCGCGGCGCCGGCACGTAGCCGAAGCAGGCATAGGCGCGCACGGCGTCGGCATCGAGCTCGCGGCGGAAGCCGGGCAGGGCGAGCAGCGATTTCAGTTCGCTGGCGAAAGCGAGGCGCTGGCCGTCGTCGTGCCAGAACAGCGGCTTCTCGCCGAAGCGGTCGCGCGCCAGCACCAGCAGCTGCCGCCGCGCGTCCCACAGCGCGATGGCGAACATGCCGTCCAGGCGCGCGAAGCAGCCCTCGCCCCAGGCTTCCCAGGCCTGCACCACCACTTCGGAATCGGATTCCGAGTAGAACGCGTGCCCGCGCGCGACCAGTTCGGCGCGCAGCTCGCGGTAGTTGTAGATCTCGCCGTTGAACACCGCCTGCACGCTGCCGTCGGCGTTGTGCATCGGCTGGTGGCCGCCGGCCAGGTCGATCACCGCCAGTCGCCGCATCCCCAGCAGCACGTGGCCGTCGGCGAAGAAGCCGTCATCGTCCGGGCCACGGTGGCGGATCTGCGCGTTCATCGCGCGCCCCACCTCCAGGCCGGGTGCCTGATGCCCGGTTGCCGCTGCCACGCCGACGATGCCGCACATGGTCAGCTTCCCTGCCACTGCGCCTGGGCAGGCATCGGCGGCTCGCCCAGGCTGGCCGGATCCTCGCCGCGGTACAGTGCCAGCAGCAGGCCGGTCACCGCGTCGAGGCTGGCAAACGCCTCGATGTCGGCACGGGCGCGGTCGCCCAGCGCATCCAGCCCGGCGGCCGGCAGGCTCGCCGCCTCGCGCAGCGCGGCGGCCAGCGCCGGCACGTCGCGCGGTTCGAACAGCCAGCCATTGCGGCCGCCGACCACCAGGTCCTCGCTGCCGCTGACGCGGCTGGCGACCACGGGAAGGCCACCGGCCATGAACTCGAGCAGGGTGTTGGAAAGGCCTTCGGTGATGGAGGGGAGCACGCCGAGGTCGGCCGCGGCAATCAGGGTTTCGATGTCATCGCGGTGGCCGAGGAAGTCGATGTCGGCCGCGATGCCACGCTGCGCCGCCTGGCTGCGCAGCACGGGCTCGAGGTAACCGGCGCCGACCAGCTGCAGGCGGCATTGGCCACGCCCGGCGAATGCCTCGGCCCAGGCGTCGAGCAGCGTGCCGAGGTCCTTCTCGCGCGCGAGCCGGCCGACGAACAGGAATACCCGCGGCGCACCGCCGTGGCGGCGCGCATGTGCGCGGAAGCGGCCGGTATCGACCGCATTGGGCAGTGCGACGATCCGTTCGGGCGGGAAACCCGCACGCGCGACGTCGGCGGCGAGCCGCTGGCTGATCGCCTGCACCGCATGGGCGCGCCGCAGCCAGCGCAATCCGGTCCGCTCGAACGGGCCGATGCGCGGCGCCAGCAGGCCGCGCTCGAGTTCCCACCAGCCGGAGATCTTCACCACCACCGGTTTGTGCAGGGGTCCGGCCAGCCGGCA
Organism: Pseudomonadota bacterium; assembly: GCA_023412995.1. GTDB lineage: Bacteria > Pseudomonadota > Gammaproteobacteria > Xanthomonadales > Rhodanobacteraceae > Dokdonella_A. The sequence continues at coordinate 3,238 of JAEZQS010000038.1, read as the reverse complement.
TGCGAGGGCGCCGAGGTAGTGCGCGATGTGCACGTGCCAGGCGTCGTAGCGACGGCCGTGGCCGAGCAGGAATCCTGCCAGGCGCGCCCACAGCACGAGGCGGCCGAGGCCGCGCACGCGTGGATAGCGCAGCCGGCAGACCGGGATTCCCGAACTGCGCCCGACCAGTGCCTGGGGTGCGTTGGTCACCAGCGGCGTCAGCACCGTCACGCGATGGCCGCGCCGCATCAGCTCGAGCGCGAGGGTGCGCACCTGCGACTCGGCGCCGCCACCGCCACGCACAGGGAAGCCGCTCTCCAGGATCATCAGCACGCGCTGGCGCTGCTCAGGCATCGAGGTGCTTCCTGAGCCAGAGCTCGAGCACCACCAGGTGCCAGATCGCGGCCGAGTGGTCCCAGCTGCCGCGCAGGTGCTCGCCAATGAGCTTTTCCACGAAGGCGGCCTCGAACCAGCCGCGCGCGTGGGTGCGCGGATCGAACAGCACCTCGCGCACGGCGGCCTGGAAGGCGGCGTCGCTGCGCAGCCATACCGCGATCGGCAGGCCGAAGCCCTGCTTTTTCTTGCGCAGCACCGCGTCCGGCAGGACGCCCCGCATCGCGCGCTTGAACAGGTGCCGCTTGTCGAGGCCGCGCACCTTGTACTGCTGCGGCAGGCGTCCGGTCCAGGCGACCAGATCGGGGTCGAGGAACGGGAAGCGCGCGCTCACGCCGGCCGCCTTGCAGGCGCCATGGACCTTGGTGATATCGTTCTGCGCGATGGCCATCAGAAGGTCCAGCCGCATGATCCGGTGCAACGCGCTGGCCGGTTCGCCGAGCTCGTAGATCGCGCGCATGCGTTCGAGCGAGGCGCTGCGGGGCACGCTGGCGCGGAACGCCGGCGTCAGGAGTTCCTGGTAGTAATCGGACGCGAACGAATCGTCGGTGTAGAAGCGGTCGGGGTTGGGCAGCGAGGCGCGCTCGGTGAAGTTCTGCACCCGCTGCAGCAGGTGGGCCTGGCCGCGTCCGGCGAGCCGGCCGACGGCGCGCGCCAGGCCCTTCAACGGCGAGGGGAGGCGGTAGAAGGCTTCCATCACCTGGTCCTTGGCGTAGCGTTCGTTGCCGCCGAAGATCTCGTCGCCGCCGTCGCCACCCAGCAGCACGTGCACGCCGCGCGACGCGGCGAGGTCGGCGCAGGCGAGCGTCGGCACGGCGGAGGCGTTGCCGAACGGCTGGTCGTAGCTGGCGACGATGCGCTCGAGCAGCCGCACCGCCTGCTCGCGGTCGACCACGCCGGTTTCCGGCGCCGCGCCGCAGGCCTCGGCGGCCACGCGCGCGTAGTCGAGTTCGTCGTAGCCGGGTTCCGCGAAGCCGATCGAGAACGTGCGCACCGGTTCGCCCGGCTGCTGGCGCGACAGCAGCGTCACGATGCTCGAGCTGTCGGTGCCGCCGGACAGGAAACAGCCCCAGCCGCCGTCGGGCGGCCGCCACGCGCCGACGCTCGCCGCAATGCGCTCGCGCAGCGCATCGGCCAGCGCCTGCTCGTCGCCGGCGAGGTCCTCGGCGTAGCGCGGCAGGTACCAGCGCTCGCTGCGCAGCACGCCGTTTTCCCACGCGATGCGCGTGCCCGGCTCGATCCGGCGGATGTCGGCGCAGATCGTGGCCGGCGCCGGGATGCAGCCGAAGTTGAGGTAGTCGTACAGCGCGGCGGGATCGGCCTCGCGCCGCGACGCGCCGCTGGCAAGCAGCAGGCGCAGGTCGGTGCCCAGCAGCAGGGTGCCGTCGCGCACCAGCGCGTACAGCGGCAGGGTGGCGAAATGGTCGGTGAAGGCGACCACGCGCGCCGCGGCGCGGTCCCACACCAGCTGCACGAAACGGCCACGCCAGCCGGCCTGCGGGGTGTCGCCCGCCCACGCCGCGATGCCTTCACCGAAGCGTCCGCCGACGAGGTCGCCGACGCCCAGCCAGTGCAGGTCGCCGGTCGCGCCCGAGGCGCCGCCCTGCTGCACCGCGCCGCGCGTGGCGCAGGCCAGCGGCGCCTGCGCCGGCGTCAGCGCCAGGCCGGTGCGGCCGATCCATTCGGCGGCAAGGGGGCCGGCGGCAAAGGCGAAATCGCCGAGGGTGTCGATTGCGGTTGCTTCAGCCACGCCCTGTTCCTTCCGTCGATGCCGCGGCCGCGAGCGCGTGCTCCTCCAGCACGCGTGCGTAGACCGCCTGCGTGCGGGCCACCAGCGTGTCCACGCCGTGGCGCGACAGTGCGCGTTCCCGCGCGGCCTGGCCGAGCCGCGCGCGCTGTGCACCATCGCGCGCGAGCCTCGCCAGCACCTGCGCCAGCGCCACCGCATTATCCGATGGAAAGAGGCACCCGGTGGCGCCGTCCTCGACCAGCTCGGGGTTGCCGCCTGCATCGGAAGCGACCACCGCGCAGCCGGCCGCCATGGCCTCAAGCAGCACGTTGGAGAGACCTTCCTCGCGCGAAGGCAGCACCAGCAGGTCGGCCAGTTGCATCAGCAGCGGGGCGTCGCGGCGTTCGCCGAGCAGGCGCACGCTGGCGCCGATGCCGAGCGCCTGCACCTGCGCCTGCAATGCGTCGCGCAGCGGGCCGTCGCCGGCGAGCAGCAGCAGCGGGCGCGTGGCAGGCGGCAGGCTGGCGACGGCCTCGAGCAGCAGGGGCAGGTTCTTCTCCACCACCAGGCGGCCGACGAACAGGGCCAGAACCTGCTCCGGCTCGATGCCGAGCGCGGCCCGTCCGCGGGTCCGCGAGGCGGGGTCGAGCGGCGCAGGCGGGACCACGCCGTTGGGCACCACGTCGATGCGCCCGAGCGGATAACCGGTGCGCGCGGCGGTGGTGCGCGCACCCGCATGCGCATTGGCGATGACGGCGTCGGCGCGGCCGAGGATCCAGCGCTTCAGCCACCATTGCCAGCGCGGATAGACCAGGCACAGGCCGCGCACGGAAGCGACGAAGCGCGCGCCGCGGCAGAGCGGCAGCAGCAGGCGCACCCACAGTTCGCCGGTGAGCGAAAAGGCATGGATCACGTCGTAGCGGCCCGCGCGCAGAACGCCCGCCAGCGTGCGCAGGAAGCGCAGGTCGATGCGTCCGCGCTTGGGCAGGCAGCGGGTGCGGATGCCGGCCGCCTCGAGCTCGTCGACGAGGAACGACCGATGGCGGAAATACAGCAGCTCCGGCTGCCACGCGGCGCGGTCGAGGCCGCCCAGCAGCAGCGCGATCTGGCGCTGGCTGCCGCCGACCTCCATCTCGT
>JAEZQS010000026.1 GCA_023412995.1 Pseudomonadota bacterium | reverse complement strand
GCGCAGTACCGCGTCGTTGAAGCGGAAGCCCGCTTCCAGTTCGGCCAGCACGGCAGCGCTGCACTCGATGTTGAGCAGCACGTAGTGGGCCTTGGCGAGGTGCTGGATCGGGTACGCCAGCTGGCGCCGGCCCCAGTCCTCGAGGCGGTGGATGGTGCCGCCGTCCGCCTCGATCAGCGCCTTGTAACGCTCGATCATGGCAGGCACCTGCTCGCTCTGGTCCGGGTGGACCATGAACACGACTTCATAGTGACGCATGGGAACTCCTTGTGGGTATCGGCCGGAGGATTCCGCCGACAGCCTCCCCGCGGGGGGTGAGGCAAGGCCTTCGCCATGGCGGCGAAGGGGCGCGGATACTAGGGGAATCAGCGGTTTGGCGCAAGGACCGTGGGCCGCGACCCGATCGCCGTGCGACCCGGCCGGACCACCCGGTGCGCCTAGTCCCTGCCGGCGTCGACCGTGAAGCTTTCGCCGCAGCCGCATTCGCCGGTGGCGTTCGGGTTGCGGAACACGAAGGCGGCGTTGAGACCCTCGCGCTGGAAATCGATCTCGGTGCCGTCGATGAAAGGCAGCGACTTGCCATCGACGACCAAGCGCAGGCCGGCGTCGTCGAACACCTGGTCGCCCTCGCCGATGGCGCGGGCGAGATCGACCGTGTAGCCGAAACCGGAGCAGCCGGTGCGGCGGATGCCGAAGCGGATGCCGAGCGCCGCCGGCTCCCTCGCGATGAAGTCGCGCATGCGCTTGCGCGCGGCGTCGGTGATCTGGATGGTCATGGCGTGCAGTCCACAATCGGAGTGGGCGCCGCCGGGAACGGCCCGGCCGGCGCGCCGATTCCGTTATTATCGCAGGTCCCTTCGCGCCCGGCGAACCCGGTCGCATCCCAGCCCAGGAGTCCAGGTCATGTCGGCAGACGGCGGCGCAGCCGTGGTGGACGTCAAGCACGCCCTGTCCGGCGCGGTCGCGCCGGAAAGCCGCGTGTGCGTGCGCGGCTGGGTGCGCACCCGGCGCGATTCGAAGGCGGGCCTGTCCTTCATCGCCCTCAGCGACGGCTCCTGCTTCGACCCCGTCCAGGTGGTCGCGCCCGCCAGCCTGCCCAACTACGACAGCGAGGTGGTGCGCCTCACCGCCGGCTGCTCCATCGTGGCAGAGGGCGAGCTGGTCGCCTCGCAGGGCAAGGGCCAGGCGTTCGAGCTCAAGGCCACGCGCATCGAGGTGCTCGGCTGGGTCGACGACCCGGAGACCTATCCGATCCAGCCCAAGCCGCATTCGCCGGAATTCCTGCGCGAGGTGGCGCACCTGCGCCCGCGCACCAACCTCTTCGGCGCGGTGAGCCGCGTGCGCCACACCATCGCCAACGCGATCCACCGCTACTTCGACGAGAACGGCTACTTCTGGGTCAACACGCCGATCATCACGACCTCCGATACGGAGGGCGCCGGCGAGATGTTCCGCGTCTCGACGCTGGACCTGATGAACCTGCCGCGCACGCCGACCGGTGCGGTCGACTTCCGCAAGGACTTCTTCGGCAAGGAAGCGTTCCTCACCGTGTCCGGCCAGCTCAACGTCGAGGGTTACTGCCTCGCGCTGGGCAAGGTGTACACGTTCGGCCCCACCTTCCGCGCCGAGAACTCGCACACCACGCGCCACCTGGCCGAGTTCTGGATGGTGGAGCCGGAGATCGCCTTCGCCGACCTGGACGAGGACGCGCGCGTCGCCGAGGACTTCCTCAAGTTCGTGTTCCGCATGGTGCTGGCGGAGCGCCCGGACGACATGGCGTTCTTCGCCGAACGGGTGGAGAAGACCGCCATCTCGCGGCTGGAATCGATCATCCGCGCGCCTTTCGCGCGCATCGAATACACCGATGCGATCGACATCCTGAAGAAATCCGGGCGCACGTTCGAGTACCCGGTCGAATGGGGCGCGGACCTCGCCACCGAGCACGAGCGCTTCCTCACCGAGCAGCACGTCGGCGGCCCGGTGGTGGTCACCAACTACCCCGAGAAGATCAAGGCGTTCTACATGCGCCTCAACGACGATGGCCGCACCTGCGCCGCGATGGACGTGCTCGCGCCCGGCATCGGCGAGATCATCGGCGGCTCGCAGCGCGAGGAGCGCCTTGACGTGCTCGACCGCCGCATCGCGCAGTTCGGGCTGGATCCGTCGATGTACTCCTGGTACCGCGATTTCCGCCGCTACGGCACCGTGCCGCACGCGGGCTTCGGGCTCGGTTTCGAGCGGCTGGTGGTGTACGTGTGCGGGTTGTCGAACATCCGCGATGCCATCCCCTTCCCGCGCGCGCCGGGTTCGGCCGATTTCTAGGGAGCCGCCGTGACCGCCTCCGCGTGGCACCAGTTCTTCTTCATCATGGGCCTCGGCCTCGTCACGGCGGGCCTGACCACCTACGTCATCACCTGGATGCTGGTGGCGGTGCACCTGCGCGACCACCATGGCGCCGAACGCCAGCGCATCGGCGGCTTCCTGTTCGCCCCGCGCGCGTTCGGCTGGTACCTCGCCGCGCGCTGGCGCCGCCTGCGCGATCCCGGCCTGTCGGCGCTGGCCGTCCTCGGCAGCATCGGCGCCTGGGCCATCGTGCTGGGAGCGGTGGGCGCCACGGGTGCGCGGCTCATTGCCGGAGCAGGCTCGTGAGCGAACCGCAGTGGTGGGTGGCGGCCATCGGCGACCTGCTGGTATGGGCGCGCCTGGTCGAGCGGGAGGACGGCATCGCCGAAGTGCTCGACAGCGACGGCCGCGTCCTGCGCTACGACGACGCGACGACGGCGCGGATGGCGCTGCTCGATGCGGAGTTCCGCGCCTTCGACGGACTGGACGAGGACGACGCGGCACTGCTCGGGTTCGACCTCGACGAAATGGAACCCCCGCGCGGCGACAGCGACGAGGAACTGCTGCCACGCATGATCCAGAAACTCCCGCCGCGGCACTGACGATCAAGGGACCGGAACGCGTCCAGGAAAAGCTCAAGCCTGAAACACCGAGCACACAGAGCACACAGAGAACGCCTTCAAGGGAAGAGCGGTGAGGACCTGCCCGGGATGATTCCGCCTCGCGGGTGACGCTCGCTTCTGGACTCCGCTTTTCAACCTTTGCACTTTTGCTTCCCCGGTGTGCCCGGTGTGCTCGGTGTTTCAATCTTTCGCTTTGCCTCCTTCGTGTTCTTCGTGTGCTTCGTGGTTCAATCTTCTGCTCCTGTCGGCGTGAGGTGCGGGCGATGGATCTGGATCTGGGCGGAAAACATGCACTGGTGTGTGGCGGCTCGCAGGGCATCGGCCTTGCGGCGGCGATCGAACTGGCGGCGCGCGGCGCCGACGTCACCCTGCTCGCGCGCTCGCGCGACGCGCTCGAGGCGGCCGTTGCCTCCCTGCCGAGGCGGCATGCGGGGCAGCAGCACGCCAGCATCGCCGCCGACCTCGCGGACCACGAGGCCCTGCGCGCCAGAGTCGAGGCCACCGCCAATGCGCACCCGGTGCAGGTGCTGGTCAACAACAGCGGCGGGCCGCCCGGCGGCCCGGCCCACTCGGCCCCACCCGATGCGTTCCGCGCCGCGTTCGAGCAGCACCTGGTGGGCGCGCAGGTGCTGCTGCAGGCCCTCCTTCCCGGCATGAAGGCCGGCGGCTACGGGCGCCTCGTCAACGTGATCTCCACCTCGGTGAAGGAGCCGATCGCCAACCTCGGCGTGTCCAACACCGTGCGCTGGGCCGTGGCGAGCTGGGCCAAGACGCTCGCCGGCGAACTCGGCGGCTTCGGCATCACCGTCAACAGCGTGCTGCCCGGCTACACCCGCACGCAGCGCCTGGCGCAGATCGTCGCCGATCGCAGCGCGGCCAGCGGCAAGGACGCGGCCGCGGTCGAACAGGCGATGCTGGGTGGCGTGCCCGCCGGACGCTTCGGCGAACCGGCCGAAGTCGCCGCCTTGATCGCCTTCCTCGCCACGCCGGCGGCGGCCTACGTCAATGGCGTCGCCATACCGGTGGACGGCGGCCGCACGCATTCGCTCTGAGGCGCCTCGCGGGAACAGGGCTGGCCCCCGGAGACGTCACGGGCCATCATCGGTTCGACCGGCACCGAAGGGGACGCGCATGGCCGCAGCAGGACTGGCCGCCGAGGCACGGTCGCTCAAGGAGCGGCTGCGCCAGGCACTGCATCAGCACGACGATTCCTCGCGCGTGCGCCTGCACCGCGCCGTCAGCTGGCTGCTGCGCGCGGGCCGCGAGGAGGACGATCCCGATGCGCGCTTCCTGTTCCTCTGGATCGCCTTCAACGCCGCCTACGGTGGCGAGTCCGGCAACGAGCAGCGCGGGCGCACGCTGCTGGCGGGTTATTTCGCGCGGGTCCTCGCGCTCGATGCCGACGGCGTGCTCCACGCCGTCCTGTTCCGCACCTACAGCGGCCCGGTGCGCACGCTGCTTGGGAACCGCTACGTGTTCGAGCCGTTCTGGAAGGGGCTGCGCGAGCACGATGCCGACGAGCGCTGGAAGGCCTCGTTCGAGCGCGCCTCGCGGCGCGCCATGCGCGCGCTGGTCGACAAGGACACGGCCACCGTGCTCGCCATCGTGTTCGACCGCCTCTACGTGCTGCGCAACCAGCTCGTGCACGGCGGCGCCACGCACGGCAGCAAGGTCAACCGGGCGCAGGTGCGCGACGGCGCGCGCCTGCTGCAGGCCCTCGTGCCGCCCTGCATCACGCTGATGCTGGAGCACCCCGGGAGCGACTTCGGACCGATCGCCTGGCCCGTGCTGCCCGACGCCTGAGCGGCTCCCGTCCACTGGCTGCGCCGGCGCCTGCTAAGCTTTGCCGATGGATCCCCTGCTGATCGGCAACCTCGTCGATGGCGCCGTGTGCGCGGCTGTCGGCGGCGCCACACTCGACGTGTTCGAGCCCGCCACCGGCGAGGTGTTCGCGCGCTGCCCGGATTCCGACGAGCGCGACATCGAGGCCGCGGTTGCCGCCGCTACCCGCGCCGCGCCGGCCTGGGGTGCGTTGCCGCCAGCGGAGCGCGCGCGGCGGCTGGAACGGCTGGCGACGCTGGTGGAACGCGAGCTGGAGCCCCTGGCGCAGCTGGAATCGCGCGATGCCGGCAAGCCGGTGCGGTTGGCGCGCAGCCTCGACATCCCCCGCGCGGTGGCGAACCTCCGCTTCTTCGCCGGCGCCGTCACGCAGTGGGCGGGCGAGTCCCACGCCATGGGCGAACGGGTGCTCAACTACACCCTGCGCCAGCCCCTCGGCGTGGTCGGCTGCATCTCGCCGTGGAACCTGCCGCTCTACCTGTTCACGTGGAAGATCGCGCCGGCGCTGGCCACCGGCAACGCGGTCGTGGCCAAGCCTTCCGAAGTGACGCCCTGCACGGCGGCGCGGCTGGGCGAACTCGCGATCGAGGCCGGCTTCCCGCGCGGGGTGCTCAACATCGTGAACGGAACCGGCCCGCGCGTGGGCGCACCGCTGGTCTCCCACCCCGGCATCAAGGCGGTGTCCTTCACCGGCAGCACGGCCACCGGTGCGGCGATCGCCCGCGCCGCGGCCTCCTCGTTCAAGAAGGTGTCGCTGGAAATGGGCGGCAAGAACCCGGCCATCGTGTTCGCCGATTTCGACTGCAGCGATGCCAACCTCGACACCCTGGTGCGTTCGGGATTCGCCAACCAGGGCGAGATCTGCCTGTGCGGTTCGCGCCTGCTGGTGCAGCGTTCGATCTACGACGACTTCCGCGAGTGCTACCTCGAACGCGTGCGCGCGCTGCGCGTCGGCGACCCGCAGGAGCCCTCGAGCGACCTCGGACCGCTGGTGTCGCGCGCGCATTTCGACAAGGTGACCGGCTGCATCGCGCGGGCGCGCGCCGAAGGCGGCCGCATCGCCACCGGCGGAAGCGCGATCACCCTGCCCGGCCGCTGCGCCGGCGGCTGGTTCGTCGAACCCACCGTGATCGAGGGGCTCGGCAACGACTGCGCCACCAACCAGGAAGAAATCTTCGGCCCGGTGGTGAGCCTGATCCCGTTCGACGACGACGACGAGGCGGTCGCCCTCGCCAACGCCAGCCGCTACGGACTGGCGGCATCGCTGTGGACCTCCAGCCTCGAACGCGCACATCGCGTCGCGGCGCGGCTGGAAACCGGCATCGTCTGGATCAACTGCTGGCTGGTGCGCGACCTTCGCACGCCCTTCGGCGGCAGCAAGGAATCCGGCCTCGGGCGCGAAGGCGGCCACGAGGCACTGCGCTTCTTCACCGAGCCAAAGAACATCTGCATCGACCTTGGAGGTTCCCCGCCATGATCCGTTTCCGCTGGCCGCGCCGCGGCCGACCACGCCGGGCCGCACGCCCATGCTGAGCCAGCTGCTGGAGCGCAACCGCGCCTGGTCCGAGGCGCTGCGCGCGCGCGACCCGGAATTCTTCGACCGCCTGTCGCGCCAGCAGGCGCCGGAGTACCTCTGGATCGGCTGTTCGGATTCGCGCGTGCCGGCCAACCAGATCATCGACATGGCGCCCGGCGAGGTGTTCGTCCACCGCAACGTCGCCAACGTCGTGGTGCCGAGCGACCTCAATGCGCTCAGCACGATCCAGTTCGCCGTCGACGTGCTGAAGGTCGCGCACGTGCTGGTGGTCGGCCACTACGGCTGCGGCGGCGTGCAGGCGGTGCTGGAGAACCGGAGGCTCGGCCTGGTGGACAACTGGCTGCGCCATGTCGACGACGTGAGGCGCAAGCACGCCGGAGCGTTGCAGCGGCTGCCCGACCAGGCCTCCCGCCATGCCAGACTGTGCGAACTCAACGTGATCGAGCAGGCAGCCAACGTGTGCCAGTCCACCGTCGTCCGCGACGCCTGGGAGCGCGGCCAGCCACTTGCGGTGCATGGCTGGATCTACGGCCTGGAGGACGGGCGCGTGCGCGACCTCGGCCTGCAGGTGACCGGCAGCGACCGCATCGAGGCCGAGGTGGCGCGTGCGCTGGAGCAGGTGGATGCCCGCGCCGGCGCCGCCCCGGTCGCTGCCGCTGCCGGACCCTGAACCCGCGACGAGCCAACGTGCGCACCCTCGCCATCGCCGCCGCCCTCATGCTCGCGTTCGCCCTGGCGCTGCCGCTGGTGGCGCGCGCCAGCGACGAGCCGCTGGCGCCCTACCAGTGGCAGCAGCAGCAGAAGGCCGCGTTCGAGCAGTCCGAGCGGGTGTACCAGCAAGCGCTCGCGCGCAAGGGGCTGCTGGCGCGCTACCGCGCCATGCGCGACGCCTACCGCAGCAACGACGACAAGGCGTTCCGCATCGTCTTCGGCCAGTACCTCAGCTGGTACCAGAGCTTCGTCGGCGACTACGTCGGCGCCCACGATTCCTATTCGATCCGCCAGCTCGCGGCGCCCGGCGACGCGCCGCAGCCTCTCGCGGCGGGCTACGCCGCGCAACCGGCCATCGATGCGATCGCGGCGCTGGCGCATGGGCGCCAGGCGATCTTCCTCAACGAGGCGCACAACGTGCCGCAGACGCGCTCGCTGACGGTGCAGCTGCTCGCCCGCCTTCGTGCCGACGGCTACACCCATTTCGCCGCCGAAACCCTCTACGCGAGCGACGCCGACCTCGCCCGGAGGGGCTATCCGGTCGAAGCCAGCGGCTTCTACACGATGGAGCCGGTCTGCGCCGAGATGGTGCGTACCGCGCTCGCGCTCGGCTTCAAGGTGGTGGCCTATGAAAGCGAACAGGAAGGCAACGGCGACGTGCGCGAGCACGCGCAGGCGAAGAACCTCTACCGGCGCGTGTTCAAGGACGACCCCGATGCACGCGTGGTGGTCAATGCCGGCTACGCCCACATCCAGGAAAACGGCCGCTATCTCGGCGGCCGCAGCATGGCGCAGCACTTCCGCCGGATCAGCGGCATCGATCCGCTCACCATCGAGCAGACGATGCTGATCGAACACCCGCCCGGCACCGAGAACCACCCGTGGTACCACGCCGTGGTCGATGTCGTGCGCCCGACCCGACCGGTGGTGATGATGAAGGACGGCAAGCCGTGGTCGCTCAAGCCCGGCGCCTACGACGCCAGCGTGTTCTTCCCGCCGGTCGAGGTGCGCGCCGGGCGCCCGACCTGGGCCGAGCTCGGCGGACTGCGCCGTCGCTATGCGGTGGAAGGCAGCTTCTGCCAGGACCGCTTCCCGTGCCTGGTCGAGGCGCGCCCGCTCGCAGAAAACGATGACGCCATCCCGTCCGACCGCCTGGTGCTCGATCCGGTCAAGGACGCCGTGCGGCCGCAGGAGCGGCTGTTCCAGCGCGGCGCGCAGGTCAGTGGCGACCTCTACCTTCGCCCCGGGCGTTACCGCCTGGTGGCGGTGGACGACGAGGACCGCCCCATCTCGCGGCGCACGATCGATGTCGCCGCGACGGAGCCCGCACCATGAGCGATGCCATCCACGCCAGCGCGGCGCCGGCACCCGTCGGCGCCTATCCGCACGCCCGGCGCGTGGGCGACCTCCTGTTCCTTTCCGGCGTCGGCCCGCGCATGTCCGGCAGCAACGCCATCCCCGGCAACGTGCTCGACGCCGGCGGGCGCCTCGTCGCCTACGACATCGCGGCGCAGTGCCGGCAGGTGTTCGCCAACGTGCGCGCGGTGCTGCAGGCAAGCGGCGCGCGCTGGGAGGACCTGGTCGACGTCACCGTGTTCCTGACCGACATGGCGCGCGATTTCCCCACCTACAACCGCCTCTACGCCGAGCACTTCCCCGATCCCGCCACGGCGCCCTGCCGGACCACGCTCGGCATCAGCGCGCTGCCAACGCCGATCGCGATCGAGCTCAAGTGCATTGCCGCCCTGCCGGCGACGGCGGCGCGCGAGGGGACCTGACGCCGATTGTGCGGGCGTCGTGCCGGTGCGCAGCGCCGGCTGGCCGCGCCGGCGGCAGTACAATGGCGTTTCCCCCTCGCGAGGCACGGCCATGCTGCCCGACCCGGTCAACCTGCAGCGCTGGATCGACGAGCACCGCCACCTGCTGAAGCCCCCGGTCGGCAACACCTGCTTCGTCGACGGCGACTTCATCGTCATGCTGGTGGGCGGTCCCAACCAGCGCAGCGACTACCACATCGACGAGGGGCCCGAGTTCTTCCATCAGCTCGAGGGCGAGATGGTGCTGCGCATCCAGGAGCACGGCCGCGCGCGCGACATCCCGATCCGCGCCGGCGAGATGTTCTACCTGCCGCCGCGCGTGCCGCATTCGCCGCAGCGCATGGCCGGATCGGTCGGCCTGGTGGTCGAGCGGCGGCGCCTGCCGGGCGAACGCGACGGCCTGGTGTGGTTCTGCCAGCAATGCAACCACCGCCTGTACGAGGAGTCCTTCGTGCTGGAAAGCATCGAGAAGGACTTCCCGCCGGTGTTCGAGCGCTACTACGGCTCGCGCGAGGCACGCACCTGCAGTGCCTGCGGGCACCTCGATCCGGTGCCGGAAGGCCGCCGCTGAGCGCGGCGCACCGGTCCCCCGCCCGCGCCTGCGCCGCCCGCCGATGCTGCGCAGCCTGACCGCGATGCGGCCGCGCGACGTGCCCTGG
>JAEZQS010000353.1 GCA_023412995.1 Pseudomonadota bacterium | reverse complement strand
ATCTGGTCCTGCACTGCGCCGTCACCTGCCCACCCGGTTGCCATGTCCTCACCACGAGACCCGTGCACTGTCGCCTGAAATGGTGGCAACCCGACGCCGTCTCAACCGGCCGTGGCCCCCGCGGCGGCTCGCTTGCGTGGAAAAGGGCATGCCCACGTGGAGGAACCCCCCATGCCTGACCCGGCCCGCCGCTTCCCGTTCTTCGAGCGCGCACTGCTCCGCCCCGCCCTGCTGCTGGCGGGCGCGGCACTGCTCGCGCCGGTTCCTGCCAGCGCCCTCGAGCCCGGTCCCGTCGGCAACGTGGCGCTGTTCAACCCCGGGCTGCAGGAGCCGGAGTCCGACGCCTTCGGCCAGTCGATCGCCAGCGGCGACTTCAACGACGACGGCATTGCCGACCTCGCGGTGGCGGACCGCGCGCACTCCGGCCTGGTGCGCATCTATTACGGAACGGACTGGACGATCGGTTCGCCCACGGGCTCGCCCTTCCTGATGGAGACGGTGAACGTGCCGACGGTGCCGGGAAGCAGCGGTGGCTTGCCGACGGTCCTCGCGGCGGGGGACTTCGGCCACGACGCCAGCGACGACGACGACCTAGCGGTGGGCGTTCCCGACGACAGCCTCTCCGCCGACCACGCCGGCGCCGTGTTCGTGCTCGATCGTGCACCGGGCGGGGGCTGGACCGTCATCGACGTCATCCGCCAGGGCTTCGAGGGCTATCCCGGCATCTCCGAAGCCGACGACCAGTTCGGCGCCGCGCTTGCCGTGGGCGACTTCGACGTCAACGGCCTGGTCGACCTCGCGATCGGCATTCCCGGCGAAACCACGCAGGGCGAGATATCGGCCGGCGCCGTGATGGTGGTGCCGCAGGGTGTCGGCGGGTTGTATCCCGATGACGTGAGCGTGTTCTATCGCGGCTACAACGGGCTGACCGGCGTACCCGAAGCGGGCGAGCAGATCGGCTTCGCCCTCGCTGCCGGCGATTTCGACGGCGACGAGGCGACCGACCTGGCGATCGGCATCCCCGGCGCGAGCTGCGCCGGATTTCACAACTCGGGATCGGTGATGGTGCTGCGCAGCCAGGGCTTCCTCGTCGGCCTCGGCGCCGCCGGCGTCAGTTACTGGAGCCAGGCGCAGGCCGGCATGCTGGGCGACTGCGAGACGGGCGACCGCTTCGGCAGTGCGCTCGCCGTCGGCTACTTCAATGCAACGCCCCTCGGCGACCCGCAGACCCAGGACCTGGCGATCGGCATCCCGGGCGAGGAAGTCGACGGCGTGCTGCTCGCCGGCTCGGTGGCACTGGTCTACGGCAGCGAAAGCGGGCTCACCGCCAGCAACAACCAGCTCTTCACGGAAGCGGACTTTCCCGGCGGCACACTGGAAGCCGCCGCATTCGGAGTGCGCCTCGCCAGCGGCCGCATGACCGGATCACCCCTGTCCACCGATGCCCTCGTCGTGACCAGCCCGTTTGCGGCCGAGGCCGGTGTGCCGATCGCCGGACGCGCCTGGTACATCCCCGCACGGAGCGGCGGACTCGCGCCCGGCCGCGCGCAGCGGCTGTGGCTCGGCCCCGCCATGGCGGCCGGCCCCGCGGCCGCCAACGATGCCTTCGGCTCGCAGCTCGCGATCGGCGACTTCAACGGCGACAGCGCGCTCGACATCGCGCTCGGCGTTCCCGGCAACGATGCGGTGGCCTCCGACAGCGGCGCCGTGCAGGTCATCTACCAGAGCGACTTCCTGTTCGTCGACGGGTTCGATTGAGGGGAGGCCGGGATTGGGGATTGGGGACCGGACGAAGCCGTTTCCCCCATCTCAGGTCCCGCACTACATCCCGCGAACCAGCTGCAGCAGGCGGCCGGTGACCGACTGCACGCGGTACTCGTCGATGCCGCCCGCATCATCGTTGGACATCGCGACCACCACCCACGGATCTTCGCCACTGTCCTGCAACATCCACGCGTGCGTCAGCACGTGGTAACCGTCGCCCGCGGCGAGGCTGCCGCCCTTGTACCAGACGCGGTCCCACGCATTGCGCACCTCCGGTTGGGCCGCCTGCGCGCCGAGCGCACGGTCGGCGAACGCGATCGCGTCGGAGCCCTGCGGCAGTCGCAGGGAATGGGCGAAGGCCGCGCAGACGTCGAGTGGCGTGGCACGCCAGGTTCCCGCCACCAGCAACGAGGTGTTGGCGTACGCCTGGCCGGTGAACGGGCCCAGCGGCACCACCTGGGTTTCGAGGAACTGCCGCTGGTAGTCCTCGCTGCCGTTGACGTAGTCCAGCGCGACCTCCAGCGGAAAGGAAAAGACCAGGTGGAACTGCTCGCTGATGCCGGGCAGCGGTGCCAGCACCGTGGGATCGGCCACGCCGAAGGCGCCAATGGCCTCGTCGATCGCCCCGCGCCCGATCCGTTCGTGGACGAGGTCCGTCGCGGTGTTGTCGCTGATGCCGATCATCAGCGTGGCGAGGTCGGACAAGGGGAATGGCGTACCCAGGGGTTCGCTGTTGATGGTACCTCCCGGCGCCAGTTCCGAGGCCAGCAGGGGCAGCAGTTCCTCCGGTGCCGCGCTGCCTGCCGCCACGGCGCGCGCGGCGCCAGCCAGCACCCACAGCTTGAAGATCGAGGCGGTCGCGCGCAGGTGCCCCGGATCGACGCCGGCGACGGCGCTGCACTGGCCGTTCGCCCCGATGCGGCCGACGAGCAGTGAAGGTTGCGCCGACAGGGTGGCGAATTTCGCCACCGCCTGGTCGAGGTCGAGCGTCTGGTCATCGGGATACATCACCGAGCCGAAGTAGTTGCTCACGCCGAACTGCGTGATGCCCTGCGCACCGGTGTAGCGCGCGGCCAGCTGCACGAAACCGAAGGGCGCCGGCGACCCCGGGCGCTGGATCACCACGGTGAGCTGCACCGGCGTCACGCCCACCACGTCGCGCAGCACGGCATCAGGCCAGGCGCTCCGCAAGGACGCGAAGAAGGCCTGGGTCTCGGCCACCGGCACCGACCAGCCCGGGTCGAAGTGGGCGGCGATCTCGGCGGGCGTGGTGGTCTCCCCGCTTGCCAGTTCGCCCATGATCCAGCCGAGCTGGTCGGCCGCCGGCCCGGGCGGCAGCACGATGGTCCCGCCCACGTGGGGAAACAGCGGCGCGATCACAGCGGGATCGAATCCATCCGAATACAGGCGATCGGCCGACGCCGTTCCCGCCCATGCCAGCCCAACCAGCAGCAGTACCCGACCGTTCACGCGAACCCCCTTCGACAGTGCCTTCCCTGCAGCCTGCGCCAAAGTGCGCCGGACCGGCTCACGTCGCGGCAACGGGTGGCCGCGCCGCCACGGCACCAGCGGCAGGATCTCCGCGCCAGGCGCGTTCCATCTGGCGGTCCGAGGCGCAGCTGGCTACATTGACCGGGTGGGTCGGCCGGGCGGGTCCCGGATCGGCAGGATCTCGAATCGGGGAAGGCGATGCGCAGAGGCAAGCGCGGCTGGCGAGAGCCCGCCGATGGACCGGCGGTGCCCGTGCGCGCCGGTCCGTCAGCTGGCAGGGACGGTCTCCCGCTCCGCGCTGTCCTGCTGCTGGCGATGGGCGTGCTGTTCGCGGGCGCTGCCTCCGCCACGACGCCTGCCCCCGACGCTCCCGTCACCGCGGAATCGCTGAAGCGCCTCAGCCTGGAGGAACTGCTGCAGGTCGAGGTGACCTCGGTCTCGCGCCATCCCGAGCCCCTGTCCCAGGCCGCCTCGGCCGTCGAGGTGATCACGGCCGAGGACATCCGGCGCTCCGGCGCAACCACCCTGCCCGAGGTCCTGCGCCTGGCCGGCAACCTCGACGTCGCGCGCAAGAATTCGCATGACTGGGGCATCACCGCGCGCGGCTTCAACACGGCGCTGGCCAACAAGCTGCTGGTCATGATCGACGGCCGCACGGTCTACACGCCGCTGTTCTCGGGCGTGTTCTGGGACGCGCAGAACACGCTGCTCGCGGACATCGAGCGTATCGAGGTGGTCAGCGGGCCCGGTGGCACGCTGTGGGGCGCCAACGCGGTCAATGGCGTGATCAACATCATCACGCGCAGCGCACGGGAAACCGCTGGCGGCCATGCCGAGGTGGCCGCTGGCGGCAACCTCCGGGGAGCGGGCGCCGCCCGCTATGGCGGCGAGCTCGCGCCGGGCACCTGGCTGCGCGTGTACGGCCAGGCCTTCGACCAGGGTGACGAGGCGCTTGCCAGCGGGGCCGATGCGGGGGACGGCTGGCGCCATCGGCAGGCCGGCTTCCGCCTCGATGCGGAACCCTCGCCCCGCGATCGCCTGACGGTGTCCGGCGACGGGTACGACAACGACGAACACGTCGTCGGCGGTGGCGTCGCCCACGCCAGCGGCGGCAACCTCTCCGGGCGATGGGAACACGTGACGCGCGAGGACTCGCGCGCCATCGTGCAGGTCTACCACGACCATGCGCGCCTGTCCGACCCGGTCCCCGCGTTCGTCGCAGCAGGCACCGAATTCGCGCCGGCGGGAGTGCTGGTGGACGACCTCGATACACTCGATGCGGATTTCCAGTACCGCTTCCATACCGGGCCGCATGCCCTCGTCTGGGGTGTCGGCTACCGCCATACGCGCGACGTGGTCGACAATGCACCGGCACTGGCTTTCCTCCCCGCCGTGCTGGAACACGATCTCTTCAGCGCGTTCCTGCAGGACGAGGTCGCCTTGCGCAACGACCTCCTGCTGACGTTCGGCAGCAAGGTCGAGCACAACGACTACACCGGATACGAACTGGAACCGAACGTTCGCCTGCAGTGGTCGGCGGCGCCCGGGCATTCGGTGTGGACCGCGCTGTCGCGCGCGGTGCGCACGCCCTCGCGCATCGACCGCGACCTTTCCCAGCCCGGGCCGGGAGCGCCCCTCGTCATCCTGCAGGGCTCGCCGGATTTCGTGTCGGAATCGGTGGTGGCGCTGGAAGCGGGATACCGCGCGCAATGGGGAAACCGCCTCGCCCTGTCAGCCGCCGCCTTCCGCAACGACTACCGCGACGTGCGCAGTGCGCATTTCTCGTCCGGGCGCCAGGTGCCCATCGTGTTCGCGAACGACCTCGAAGGCGTGACCTGGGGCCTGGAGCTTGGCCTCGACTGGCATGCGACCGACTGTTGGCGCCTGCGCGCCAGCTGGGATCCGCTGCGCGGGGACATGCACGTGCGGCGCGGGCGCGAGGACATCAACGACGCGCTCAACGAGACGGCCGATCCGTCGAGCCGCTGGGCGCTGCGTTCCTCGATGGACCTTCCGCACGCGGTGGAACTGGACCTGCACCTGCGCTCGGTGTCCGAGCGCGCGCTCAACTCCGGGCCGACGGTGGGCTTCGTTCCCGGCTACCGCGAACTGGACCTGCGCCTCGGCTGGCGACCGTCGCCGCGCCTCGAACTGTCGCTTGCCGGGCGCAACCTGTTGCACCCCGACCATCCCGAGTACGGCTTCCCCGGCCCTGCCCAGGTGCAGATCGAACGGAGCGTCCATGGAAAGATCGCGTGGAAGTTCTAGCCGGAGACGGCCCGTGAACGGCCCGCGGCCTGCCTGCAGGATCGCCGGCATGTGGCTGGCGGGCCTGTTGCTGTGCGCCGTGCTCCCTGCGCTCGGCACCGGTGCGGCGACGGCGCAGCCACGCGCGGGCGAATACCAGGTCAAGGCGGCCTTCCTGTTCAACTTCACCCTGTTCACCGGCTGGCCGCAGGCGGCGTTCGCCGATCCGGCGGCGCCCATCGCGATCTGCATTCTCGGCGACGATCCGTTCGGCAGCTTCCTCGACGACACGGTGCGCGGCGAGCGCGTCGGCGGGCGCGACCTGGTCGTGCGCCGTTACCGCGAAGCCGGCGAGATCAAGGGGTGCCAGGTGGTCTTCGTCAGCCGCTCGGAAAAACGCCGGCTGCAGCACGTCCTCGCCAGCCTCGCCGGCCGCAGCATCCTCACAGTCAGCGACATCGCCGATTTCGCCCAGCAAGGCGGCATGATCTGCCTCGGCGAGGAAGCCCGGCACCTGCGCCTTCGCATCAACCTCGAAGCCGCTCAGGCCGCGGGCCTGACCATCAGCGCAAAGGTGCTGCGCATCGCCGAGGTGGTACGGGGCGTCGGACGCACCGGCGTGGAGGAGGTCGGCCACATCCGCTACGCCGCGCCGTGACGGCCGCCGAGCGGGCGGCGATGTCGAATCGGCCCGCCGTCGTTCGTCGCAGGGAGATTCCCGACACGAGTGCTGCGATGACCCTCGAACTCTATGCCCACCCGTTTTCCTCCTACTGCCAGAAGGCCCTGGTCGCCCTCTACGAGAACGGCACCCCATTCGAATGGCGGCTGCTGCAGGGGCCCGACAGCCCGGCCATGCGCGAACTGGCTTCGCGCTGGCCGCTGCAGCGGTTCCCGCTGCTGGTGGACGGCGAGAACGCGGTGATGGAGGCGAGCTGCATCATCGAATACCTCGACATCCGCCACCCGGGTCCGCAGCGCTTCCTGCCGCCGGACCCCCAGGCGGCACTCCCGGTGCGCCTGCTCGACCGCTTCTTCGACAACTACGTGTCCACGCCGATGCAGAAAGTGGTCGGCGACGCGCTGCGCCCGGAAGAGGACCGTGATCCCCATGGCGTAGCCGAGGCACGCGCCCTGCTCGACACCGCCTATGGCTGGCTCGACGGCACCCTCGAGGGGCGCACATGGGCGGCCGGTGATGCGTTCACGCTGGCCGACTGCGCCGCCGCACCCGCCCTCTTCTACGCCGACTGGGTCCTTCCGATCGGCGCCGAACACGGCAACGTGCGTGCCTACCGCGAGCGCCTGTTGCGGCGTCCCTCGTTTGCACGCGCCGTAGACGAGGCGCGACCGTTCCGGCCCCTGTTTCCGCTCGGCGCTCCGGACCGGGACTGAAAAGACGGCGCGCGGGACGGGAGCTAGCTAGCTCAGACCGCGCGACCATGGCGCCTGCAAACCCGCCAGGTCATGGCAGGTAACGCTTCCGTCACGAAAACATCAAGCATCGCGGCGCCGAACCTGCTGCACTGGGGTTCCCTTTTCCCGAGGCAACCCGATGACTGCATCGCCCTTCCGGACTCCCCGACTTGCCCGCGCGCCGCTGGTGGCCGCGCTGGCCCTGGTGCTTGGCGCCGGCGCCCTGCCGCCGGTGGCGACGGCATCCACCGCCCCCCACCCGGGCAGCCAGCGCGCCGATCGCGTCGCCGTCCCGCTGGGCGCGCAGCGCGACGAACTGCGCGGTCGCCTCGCGGCGTGGCGGGCGACGGCAGCGGCGCCGTCGCGACCGGCCGCAACCGTGGTGGTGGCCAATTGCAACGACAGCGGCGAGGGCTCGCTGCGGGCGGCACTGGACGGCGCGGTCAGCGGCGACACCATCGACCTGACCAGCCTCGCCTGCAGCACCATCACCCTCGCCACCGGCCTCACCACCACCGCGGACGACCTCACCCTGCAGGGACCCGGCGCCGCCGACCTCGCCATCGACGGCGCGGGCGCCAGCCGCGTGCTGGCCCACGCCGGCTACGGCACCCTCACCATCGACGGGCTGACCCTGCGCAATGGCAGCTATACCTATGGCGGCCCCGGCATCTACGGCGGCCTCGCCCCCGGTGCCTGCCTGCTCTCGGCGGGATCGGTGACGATGACCGCCAGCGTGGTCGAGGACTGCCGTGCCAGCGGCTGGAGCGTCTTCGGCGCCGCCCTCGACGTGCTCGGCGTGCTGCACCTCAGCGACAGCCGGGTCAGCGGCGTCACCGCGACGGCCGAGGCGACGGAGATTTCCGCCACGATCTATGGCGGCATGATCTACGCCACCGCGGCCTACATCACCGGCAGCACGATCCGTGATGCCGTGGTGAGCGCCACCAGCACGGCCGCCTTCAGCGGCACCATGGGCGGCGGCATCCAGGGATTCCTCGGTGCGGTGCTCGACCACAGCCAAGTCAGCGGCGTGTCGGTGCACGTCGCCGGGGCGAAGGATTCCTACGCCAAGGGCGGTGGCGTCGCCTCGCCAAAGACCGTGATCCTGATTGCCAGCACCGTCAGCGGCAACAGCGTGGAGGGCGCCCCCGGCGTCGGCCCCAGCGGGCCCTACGGCACCATCTACACCAGTGCGATCGGCGGCGGCGGGGTCTACATCGCCTCGGTGCCGCGCGAGGGCGTCTACGCCTCCTACCTGCGTGATTCCACCGTCAGCGGAAACGCGGCGCGGGTGCTCGGCGAACCCGGCGCGTACACGGTGGGCGGGGGTGGCGGCGTCGTCAGCTGGTCGCCTTACCCGCTGGCGGTGACCAATTCCACCGTGTCGGGCAACGAGTCGGACCTGCAGGGCGGCGGCCTGTACTCGCGCCACAAGGGTGGATTCGCCCTGGCCAATGCCACCGTGACCGGCAACAGCGCACCCGCCGGCGCCGGCATTGCCGACCAGGGCGACGAGTTCCCCTACCCGCTCGCGCTCGACAGCAGCCTCATCGCCGGCAACCATCTTCCCCGCGGCGCCGGTTCGACCGAGGTGACCACGCTGCACGTGATCAGTGGCAGCCACAACCTCGTCGCCTCGGCCAACGTTTCGCTGCCGGCCGATACCCTCGGGGGCGACCCGCTGCTCGGTCCGCTGGCCGACAATGGCGGACCGACGCGGACCCACGCGCTGCTGGCCGGCAGTCCCGCCATCGACAGCGGCAGCAACCCTTTGGACCTGGCCGCCGACCAGCGCGGCGAGGGTTACCTGCGGGAGTACGGCACGGCGCCGGACATCGGCGCGGTCGAGCGCCAGCCGCTCGCGGACCGGCTCTTCGCGGACGGATTCGACGGCTGAGCTCGCGGCGCGCCGGCGCCGCTCCGGTCGGCCGCCCTGCCAGCGCGACGGCCGCTCTGCTGCCGATGCAGCCGGCTTGCGGAAGGCGGTAATGGATCCCCCGGTCCGACCAGCGGCGCGGCGCGGCGACGGACGGCCGCTGGAGGTACTTGCATGGCACGCAACGTGCTTCTCTTCCGGATGTCCCTGGACAAACGGAGGGTGGAGGCATGAACGGTTCGAACGGTCTGCGGAATTGGATGGCGGTTCTCGCGGCAGCGCTCGCGCTGGCAGCGGCATCGTCGATGGCCACCGCGGCGGAAGGCGGGCAGTGCGTCGCACGCGTCGCCGGCCCGCAAGGCGCGTCGGTGGGGCAGCTGGACGCGAAGGGGCGCTGCGTTGCCAAGGCGACGGCCGCCCGCCAGGCGCAGAAGGCGCAGAAGGCAGCCGTCGAAGAAGAAGGCGGCCTGCAGGCGAGTGCCCAGTGCCGGGATCTTTCCTTCAGCTACAGCAAGCACCGCGGCAAGGCCTGCGCCAGCCACGGCGGCGTGCTGGAGTGGCTGGCGCAGCAGTAACGCGCGCGGGGGCGGTCAGGGCAACCGGGCCGCGTCCCAGCCACCCAGACGGCTCAGCAACTGCACGGTCTCGTGCAGCGGCAGGCCCATGACGCCCGAATAGCTGCCTTCGAGCCGCTGCACGAAGGCAGCGGCGCGTCCCTGGATGGCGTAGCCGCCGGCCTTGCCGAACGGCTCGCCCGTGGCGACGTAGGCGCGGATGGCGTCCCCGTCCAGCGCGTCGAAGGTGACGTATGAGACCGACAGCGCCGCTTCGACGCGCTCCTCCGACACGCAGCACACCGCCGACAGCACCTCATGGCTGCGCCCCGCCAGCCGCCGCAGCATGGCTGCCGCCGCCGCGGCGTCGGCCGGCTTGCCGAACACCTCGCCGTCCAGCACCACCTCGGTGTCGGCACCCAACACCACGACGCCGGCTCCTGCCGCGACCGAACGCTGCGCAGCGCGCGCCTTGTCCCGCGCCACCCGGGCAACGTACTGCGCGGGTGATTCGTCCGGCCCGCGCTGCTCCGGCACGTCGATGTCGATTGCCTCGAACACCAGCCCCAGTTGCGAAAGCAGTTCGCGCCGGCGCGGCGAACGCGAGGCAAGCAGCAGGCGCGGCGCCATCAGGCCCCGCGCCCCGCTTGCCGGCGGACCATCCGCACTGGATGCCGCGCGCCCATCAGTACTGGATGGCCACGTGCGTGGTCCATTCGCTGCAGGTGGGCGTGGTGTGGCCCTCGTACCTGGCGTGGCCGCGGTTGTTGCGGTACTTGCCGGTGCCGCCGGTAAAGGTGAACTCGCCCGCGTACGGGGCGTTCCCGGCCCCGGCGCTGCGCTCCACCTGGGTGCCTTCGAAACGGATGGTGACGCGGTCTCCGCCCGGCAGCCGCCAGACCGCATAGCCGTGGTGCGCGCCCTTGCCGTCGATGGTGTCGACCTGCGCGTAGTTGGTGCTGACGGCGCCATCGAAGTCCTTCGAGTCGTCGCTGGCGATCGCATAGGAATAGACGCGCTGCACCAGCTCATGCCGCGGCTGGTCGTCCAGTGCCACCACCATGCGGCTGCTGTCGGGGGCATCGCAGTGGCCCCGGAGGGAGACTTCCCGGGCGACCGGCGGCGCGTCCGCCGGGTTGCCCGCTGCCGTCGCCACGCCCGAAAGCAGGATGGCCAGCCCGCATGTACCTGCTGCAACGATTCCGATCCGCCTTGCCATGATGGCTCCTCCTCGTGGATGGGCCGGTGCCCACCCGGGCGCCGGTCCCGCATTCCTCGATCGCGCCCCAGAGGGGGTGCGCTGCCCCGCCCCCCTTCCGGAGGGCGCCTCATCCCGATGGTGCCTGGCTGGCGCGAGCATAGGCCAGCTGGCGCCTCGCTGCGCGAGGCGGGCTGCTGCGGACGATGCAGGTTAAGCCGCGCGCGCCTAGGCTGCCTGCTTTTGAACGCAACCCCGTCGATGCCATGCAAGCCACTCCAGCGCACCGGCACACGGCTGCGACGCCACGCCGGCGCCGTGGTCCTGTCCCTCCTCCTGCTCGCCCTCGCGGGGTGCGTCACCCCCGAGCGTGCGCAGGGCCCCGTCATGCGTCCCGCCGACGTGCGCGCGCGCATCGTGCGTCTGCTGCCTGCCGCGACGACCGACCGGGAAGGCTGGGCTCGCGACATCACCGCCGCCTTTGCCGCGCTCGGCATCGAACCGACCAACTCCCACCTCTGTTCCGTGCTGGCGGTGACGGCGCAGGAGTCCGGCTTCACGGTCGATCCCGCGGTGCCGGGACTGGCGAAGATCGCACGCGCCGAGATCGACCGCCGTGCCGCACGCCTGCATGTGCCGCGCTTCGCCGTCACCGCCGCGCTGCGCATCACCTCGCCCAACGGCCAGCGCTACGACGAGCGCCTGAAGAAGGTGCGCAGCGAGCGCGAACTCAGCCTCATCTACGAAGACCTGATCGGCTCCGTCCCGCTGGGCGAACGGCTGTTCGCCGATGCCAACCCGGTACGCACCGGTGGCCCGATGCAGGTGTCGATCCAGTTCGCCGAACAGCATGCGCGCGGCTATCCCTATCCCGTGCAGGAGTCGATCCGGCATGAAGTCTTCACCCGCCGTGGCGGCCTGTACTTCGGCATTGCACACCTGCTCGACTACCCGGCTACCTACGACAAGCCGCTGTACCGTTTCGCCGACTTCAACGCCGGCCGCTACGCCAGCCGCAATGCCGCGTTCCAGCAGGCGGTGAGCCTGGCCTCCGGCATCCCGCTGGCGCTGGACGGCGATCTGGTGGCCGCCGGCGACGACCCCGGGCCTACGGAGGTCGCGGTGCGCTCCCTCGGCCAGCGGATCGGCCTGGGCAAGCGCGCCATCCGCTCGGCGCTGGAACGGGGCGATCGCGCCGGGTTCGAGCGCGAGACGCTGTACCAGCGCGTCTTCGACCTGGCGGAGACGATCGAGGGCCATCCGCTCGCGCGTGCCGTGGTACCGCGCATCCGCCTCGAAAGCCCGAAGATCACCCGCAAGCTGACCACCGCCTGGTTCGCCCAGCGGGTCGAGACGCGCTGGCGGCAGTGCATGGGGAAGGCGGGGGGTAGGGGCTAGCCAGGGGCTGGGGGCTGGGGGCACGACCCCGTGCCCGCGGGCCGTCGCCGCTGCTTTTCCTGCCGTCGACCGGCACATTGCGCCGCGGATCGTCAGCCGCGGCCGCAGCGTCGCGGGGGATGTAGTCGGCGCATGATGGCGGTCACGGATTGCGTGGCATGGTTCCTGCTTCAAGGGAACGGCCCGACGCGGATCCGTCGCATCGGGAGCAGGGGAAGGCCATGTGGATCAACAGAATACGGAATGATTTCCAGCGCACGCTGGTGGTGGCCTTCGGCATCATCACGGTGCTCGGCATCACGCCATTCGCCGTCTACCGCTTCACCAGCGGCCAGGTCCTGGTCGGCCTGGTGGACGTGCTGATCGTTGCCTGCATTTCCGGTGGCGCCATCCATGCCATCGCCACCGGGCGCACGCGCGCGGCCGCCACGTTCCTCGCCTGCACCTACACGGTGGGCCTCCTGGCGGTGGCACGGCTGGACGGCTTTTCCGGCCTGCTGTGGACCTTCCCGGTGCTGCTCGCCAACTACCTGCTGGTCGGGCGCCGCTCGGCCCTGCTGGTCTCCTCGCTGGCCATCGGCGTGATCGTCCTGACGGACCCGGCACTGGAGACCTTCGCGCACAGGACGATGTTCGGCGTCACGGCGCTCGTCGTAAGCCTCTTTTCCTATGTGTTCTCCTGGCGCTCCGAACTGCAGCGCGCGCAACTGGAAGCCATCGCGCTGCACGACCCGCTGACCGGCGCCAGCAATCGTCGCGGGCTGCATGCGGAACTGGACATCGCCATCGCCGAATGCACGCGCCATGGCCGCGCGCTCGGATTACTGGTGTTCGACCTCGACCACTTCAAGCAGGTGAACGACCGCTTCGGCCACGACGCCGGCGACGGCGTGCTGGTGGCGATGGCGACCCTCGTCGCGCGCTCGACGCGCAAGGAGGACCGCTTCTTCCGCCTCGGAGGCGAGGAGTTCGGCCTGCTCCTGCCCGGCGCCGACGCGCGCTCCCTCTGCGAAATCGCCGAAAAGCTGCGCAGCCAGGTCGAGCACGGCATCCAGTGCGGCGGCGAGGCGATCACGGTTTCGCTCGGCGCCACGCCTTACGTCGCGGGCGAGCCCGTCACCACCTGGCAGCGGCGTGCCGACGCGGCGATGTACCAAGCCAAGCGCAACGGCCGCAACTGCTGGGTCGTGCTCGACCGCAGCGACGATTCGCCCCACGAGACGGTGCTGGCCGGACCGTCGGTGGACCTGCGGCGTCCGCCGAAGGGCGACAGCGCGGCGCGGCCCGGGAATCCTTCGCCCGGACGCTGTACCGAAACACGCGCCGCGGGACTGCACCTCGCTGCCCTGTACGCCTGAGGCGCGGGCGACGGCGTCCTTTCACGCGCCGTTCGATGGCCGGTGGCGACACTGGGTGCCCGACGACTGGCCCCCGGGCCACAGGAGCGCGCATGTCCCCCACCCCGCGTGCAACCCGGCGCAAGGCGCCTGCCCGTCCAGGCGCCGGGCGCGCC
>JAEZQS010000338.1 GCA_023412995.1 Pseudomonadota bacterium | reverse complement strand
CGGCGCAGCCGCGACCGCGAAACTGCGCTTGCGACGAACGTATCCTGTTCGCGACGCGACCGGCCACACCGCGGTCGCACTTGCAGCGCTCCTACGACAGCATGGGCGGCGCGGGCAGCACGGGCTTTTCGTAGGAGCGGCGCAGCCGCGACCGCGAAACTGCGCTTGCGACGAGCGAACCGGTTGGCGGCGCAACCCGCCACCCCACGGTCGCGCTTGCAGCGCTCCTACGACGGCATGGGCGGCGCGGGCAGCACGGCTTTTCGTAGGAGCGGCGCAGCCGCGACCGCGAAACCGCACAGACGACGAACTCATCGGACGGGCGGCGCAGCCGCGACCGCGAAACCGGATGCGTCGATTCCCCAATATTTCAGGGGGCGAGGGTGGCGAGGACCGGAGCGGCCTGGTCGCCGCGGCCGAGGGCGGCCCCAAGGTGCGCCAGACGGTCGTGCAGGGTGGCGGCATCACGTGCGCAGACGGTGGCGTGGCCGACCTTGCGTCCGGGGCGTGCGGCCTTGCCGTAGTCATGCCAGTGGGCGTCGGTTTCGCGCAGCACGGGATCGCGGTCCGGCAGTTCGCCGATCCAGTTGAGCATCACGCTGCAGCCGCGCGCCGAGGTGTCGCCGAGCGGCAGCCCGAGGACGGCGCGCAGGTGGTTCTCGAACTGGCTGCACACGGCGCCTTCGATGGTCCAGTGCCCGGAGTTGTGCACCCGCGGCGCCATTTCGTTGCCGAGCAGCCGACCCTCGTGTTCGAACAGCTCCAGCGCGAACGTACCGACGTAGTCGAGCCGCTCGGCCAGTGCGCGTGCATGGCCGATCGCCAGCGGTTCCAGCCGCGCCGTGTCCGGCGCCGGCGCGAGGCTGGCGGACAGGATCCCGCCGGAATGCCAGTTGCGGGTCAGCGGCCAGGTGCGGAACTCGCCGCTGCGCGAACGCACCGCCACCACCGAGAGCTCGCGCGTGAACGGCACGAACGCCTCGAGAATCAGCGCCTGCCCGCCGAGGGCCTTCCACGCAGGCTCGATGTCCTCGCGGCTGCGCAGCACCGCCTGCCCCTTGCCGTCGTAGCCCAGGCGGCGCGTCTTCAGCACGGCGGGCAAGCCGATGGTGGTGACGGCTGCCTCGAGGTCGGCCAGGCTGTCCACGGTGGCGAACGCCGGCGTGTCCAAGCCCAGTTCGCGGAACAGGGTCTTTTCCGCCAGGCGGTCCTGCGACACCGCAAGCGCCGCCGGGCTGGGGAACACCGCCACCCGCCCTGCCAGCCATTCGGCGGTCTCGGCGGGCACATTCTCGAAATCGAAGGTCGCCACGTCGACGTCGCGGGCGAAGCCGGCGAGCGCATCGAAATCGCGCCAGTCGGCCTGCACCAGCGGAGCCAGCTGGCCGGCACAGGCATCGGCGGCGCTGTCGACCACGAGGAAACGCAGGCCAAGCGGCGTGCCGGCCTGCACCAGCATGCGGGCGAGCTGGCCGCCGCCGAGGATGCCGACGGTGTGCGCGTTCACGCGGGAATCCGCGGGTCGCCGTTGGCGAGCACGTCCTCGGTCTGCGCCTGGCGCCACGCCTCCAGGCGTTCGGCCAGCGCCGCGTCGCCGAGCGCGAGCATCGCCGCCGCGTAGAGCGCCGCGTTGACGGCGCCGGCGCGGCCGATCGCGAACGTCGCCACCGGCACGCCCGCCGGCATCTGCACGATGGAGAGCAGCGAATCCATCCCGTTGAGCGCCTGCGACTGCACCGGCACGCCCAGCACCGGCAGGCGCGTGCGCGCGGCCAGCATGCCCGGCAGGTGGGCGGCGCCGCCGGCACCGGCAATGATGGCGGCAAGGCCGCGATCGATCGCGCTGGCGGCATAGCCGTACAGGAGTTCGGGTGTGCGGTGCGCCGACACCACGCGGACCTCGTGGGGAATGCCGAGGCGCTCGAGCGCCTCGACGGCGTGGCGAAGGGTGTCCCAGTCGGAGCGCGAACCCATCACCACGCCGACGAGCGGCGCAGGAAGCGGCTGTCCGGTGCTTTCTGTCATGGTCGCTGCACGGGTAAATCGTTATTGTACGCACAACGGCCCCGCCCGGCCGCACGCCGCGGAACCCCCATGGACAAGCGCCTGCTCGACATCCTCTGCTGCCCGGTGACGAGGGCACCGCTGCGCCCCCTGTGCGAGGAGGAAATCACGTCGCTCAACCGCGCCATTGCCGCGGGCGGCGTCGCCTCGGGCAGTGGCGCCCCGGTCGCGGCTGCCGTGGAGGCGGCGCTGGTGACGCGCGACGGCCGCACCATCTACCGCATCGAGGACGGCATCCCGGTCATGCTGGCGGACGAGGCGATCGCGACCGCCCAGCTGGCCGACTTTACCTGCGGCTGAACACCACCGTGCCAGCGTGACGGGCGTCACGTTCCGGCCACCTGCAGCATCTATGATGGGCGGATGCGGAACACGCACCGCGGCGTCCTCCACGGATCACCGACATGACGTCTGCGAAAGACACCCCCAATGTGGTCGACCTCCAGCAGCGCCAGAGTGCCGCTGCCGCCCCCGAACGCATGGGCGACCTGCTGAAACTGGTGCGCGGCATTTCCCTGAAGCGCATCAACGGGCTCGTGGGCACGCTGTTCGAGAATGTCGATGATGCGCTGTTCGACCTCGCCGAGCGGGCCGGCAGCAACGCCATCCAGACCGAATACTTCGACGGCATGCGCGAGGTGCGCAAGAAGCGCCAGCTGGTCGAGCGCCTGTTCCAGGAACAGGCCACGCGTGCCTTCACCGATTTCGCCGACGGCAAGCTGCGCCCGGTGCGCAACGAACCCGCGGCTCCTTCCGCCCAGGGCGGCCTGTCGCTGGTCGACGACGTCGAGCTGGAGGAATCGCTTGCCGTCACCAGCATGGTCGCCAAGGCCGAGAACCGCCTGCAGCGTCCGCTCTACCAGGTCAACCAGCGCCTCGCGGTGATCATCGGCGGCGGCAAGGTGGACGACTCCACCAACCCGATCGGGCCGGCCGTGCTCGGCAACGCGTTCCGCAACGTGATCCGCGAGTTCGACGTCAACGTCCAGGTCAAGCTGATCATCTACAAGCTGTTCGACCGCTACGTGATGGCGGGGCTCGAGCCGGTGTACGACGAGGTCAACATCGAGCTGGTGCGTGCCGGCGTACTGCCGCAGGTGCGCCACGTGCTGCCGCACGGGGAACGACCCGGCGGGCACGCGGGTGGCGGTTCCGTGCCGGTGGGCCTCCCCGGCGACGTCAAGGCCGTCGCCGCCAGCCATGGCGGCATGGCGTATGGCGGCGGCGGTTACGAGCAGGGTCCTTCGGACCTGCAGGCCGAGATATGGCACACCCTGCGTTCGCTGCTGGCGAGCCGGCACGTCGGCGATGGCCGCGGTCGCGGCGGTGGCAGTGCCGCCATGGGCGGCCCCGGCCTTTCACCGACCGAGCTGCTGGGCGCGCTGACGATCCTGCAGAACCAGTCGAGCGGCGCGGCCGCGCGCGCCGACAGCGTCGCCGACGCCGCCGAGGCGGTGCAGCAGATCAAGCGCGAACTGCTGGAGCAGGTCGGCAAGCTGTCGGCCGATGCGCACGAACGGCGCGTCTCGGCAGCCGACGAGGACACCATCGACCTGGTCGGCATGCTGTTCGAATACATCCTGCAGGACCGCAACCTGCCGACCCAGATGCAGGCCCTGTTCGGCCGCCTGCAGATCCCGTATCTCAAGGTCGCGATCCTGGACAAGCACCTGTTCGCGCAGAAGTCGCACCCGGCGCGGCGCCTGCTCGACGCCCTCGCCGAGGCCGGCAAGAGCTGGACCCCCGAATCCGATCGCGACCTGCGCATGTACGACCGCATCAAGGGCGCGGTGGAGGCGGTGCTGCGCGACTTCGACGACGACGTCGACGTGTTCCGGCGCGAGCTGGAGTCCTTCATCGATTTCAACGAGCACCACCACAAGCGCGCCGAACTGGCCGAGCAGCGGGCGGCCGAGGCGACCCGCGGGCGCGAGAAGCTGCAGGAAGCCCGGCGCAAGGCGGCGCGCGAGATCCTCAGGCGCATCGACGACCGCAACCTGCCGCCGGTGGTGCACACGGTGCTGTCGCGCCCGTGGGCGAATTACCTGGTGCTGACGCTCCTGCGCCAGGGCGAGGGATCGGACGAGTGGAAGAACGCGCTGCGCTTCGCCGACGAGTTCGTCTGGAGCGCGCAGCCGAAGGCCACCGAGAGCGAGCACACGCGCCTGCGCGCGCTCTTGCCGCAGCTGGAAAAAGCGCTGCGCCACGGCCTTGCCACCGTCGCCTACCACGACAGCGACATCAAGCAGTTGATGCAGGAGCTGTCGCAGTTCTACAAGCGCGTGCTGGACGGCCAGAAGGTCGAGACGCGCAGCGCCAAGGAAGTGATCGAGGGCAACGCCGCGCTGGCGCCCGAGGCGCCCGCCGTCGCCGCACCGGCCAGCGGGGCGCTGGCGCAGAGCCCGGTCGAGGAAGCGGTGCTCGCACCGGTGCCGGACGAACCGGAAACCCCGGCCGACGTACCGCCCGAAGACGAGCACCTGCAGGCCGTTCGCGAGCTCAAGGTCGGCAGCTGGATCGAGTTCGTCGACGCCAGTGGCCAGCGCGAGCGCGCCAAGCTGTCGTGGATCAGCCCGATCAGCGCCAAGTACCTGTTCGTCAACCGGCGCGGACTGAAGGTGTGCGACAAGACGGTCCGTGCCCTGGCGGCGGAACTGCGCGACGGCAGCGCCGTGGTGCTGGAGGAAGTGCCGCTGTTCGACCGGGCGCTCGATGCCATCGTCGCCCGCCTGCGCCACTCCTCCGAGGCGGCGGCGGCCGGCAGTCCGCAGCCCGGCGCTGCGGCGTCCGCCACGGCCGCCGACCCGGGCACCGCACCCGCGGCACCCTGATCCCGCCGGCCGCAGGGATTGCTATCCTGCGCGTCCCCTGCTGGCCGAGGATCGCTGCACATGGGCAATGAGGCCGTGGCCCTGCCGCCACGCGAGACGATCGAGCGCGATGTCCGCCGCGCCCTGGAAGAAGACATCGGCAGCGGCGACGTCACGGCCGACCTGCTGCCGCCGGACGCGCAGGCGCGCGCGCGCCTGGTCACCCGCGAGGACGCCGTGCTCTGCGGCTGCGCGTGGTTCGACGAATGCTTCCGCCAGCTCGATCCGGCCATCCAGGTCGCGTGGCAGGCACGCGATGGCGCGCGCATCGCACGCGGCGCGCTGCTGTGCCAGCTCGAAGGCCCGGCCCGCGCGCTCGTTACCGGCGAGCGCACCGCCATCAACTTCCTGCAGACCCTTTCCGGCACCGCGACAGCGGCGGCGGCCTACGTCGAAGCGGCACGCGGCACCCGCACCACAGTGCTGGACACGCGCAAGACGCTGCCCGGGTTGCGCGCGGCGCAGAAGTACGCTGTGCGGGTCGGCGGCGCCGCCAACCACCGCGCCGGACTGTTCGATGCCGTCCTGATCAAGGAAAACCACATTGCCGCCGCGGGCTCCATCACGGCGGCGGTGGAACGTGCGCGTGCCTTGCACCCGGGCCTGCTGGTCGAGACGGAGGTGGAAAACTTCGGCGAACTGCGCGAGGCGCTTGCCGCGGGAGCCGACCGCATCATGCTGGACGAGTTCGAACTGGAGGAACTGGCCCAGGCCGTCGCCGAGGTGGGCGGGCGCGTGCCGCTGGAGGTGTCGGGCTCCGTCGCGCTCGAGCGGGTGCGCGCGATTGCCGAGACCGGCGTCGATTTCGTCTCCATTGGCGCGCTCACCAAACACGTGCGCGCGGTCGACCTGTCCCTGCGCATCGAACTGCGCGGCGGCGGCAGCGCCGCCGCCTAGATCATGCCGGCATAGCGCAGGCCGGCGAACACGACCGCGGCCGCAACCACCAGGCCGACAAGGATCCACGGCAGGCGCGACGCCGTCGCCGGCGCGGGCGCCGCGGGCGTGCCTTCGCTCGATGGCCGCACCGACTGCTGCCGCGCATCCATGCCCGGCGTCACCAGGCGGAAGCGGACGGTATCGAGGCGCAGCTCGTCGCCGGGTTTCAACAAGCCGGTCTGTACCCGCTTGTCGTTGATGAAGGTGCCGTTGGCGGAGCCCAGGTCCTCCACCTGTACGCCGTCGGGCGCGGCGCGCAGCCGCGCGTGCTGGCGCGAGATCTCCTCGGCCGGTATGGCGATGTCGCAGTCGGCCTGGCGGCCGATCACGCCGTTCTCGGTCAGGGCGAACGTCTTGCCGAGCGTGGCGCCGGACACTCCGCGCAGCATGTAGCGCGGCAGCTTGGCGCGAACGCGCGTGCGGCCGTCGGCCTCGGCACCGGGCCCGGGCGCCACCGGCGCGCGCTGCGGGAACCGCACCGGCTCCGGCGCGCTGGCAAGGACGGAAATCCCGACCCGGCCGAGCAGCAGCAGGTCGCCGTCGTTGATGGGCGTGTCGGTGACGATCTGGCGGCCATTGAGCACCGTGGGCGCGGAGGTGTCGAGCGGCACCACCAAGCCGCTGCTGCCATCGGTCGTGATGCTGCAGTGGTGCGCGACGACGCCATTGCCGGACAGCACCAGGCCGCAGTCGGCGGCACTGCCGAGCGTGGTGGTGCCGGGCGCGAGTTCCACCTGCGCGTGTTCCCCTCCAGGAAAGACCAGTCTCATCAGACCCCCTCGCCGCGACGTCGCCGGAAGCGCGAGTTTACCCGCTGCCAGCATCCCTGCGCTCGCCTGCGCTTGCCAGCCGCGACGCGCATCACCACACTCGCCGCATGACCGGCACCTGGATCTCCCTCCTCCTCATTGCCCTTGCCGCCTGGGCCTGGATCGATGCCCTGCGCGCGCGCGAACTGGCCATCCACCATGGCCGCGAACTGTGCCGCAAGGCCGGCGTGCAGATGCTCGACCAGACCGTCTCGCTGCGGCGCGTGCGACTCGGGCGGCGCAATGGTTTGCCCACGCTGGTGCGCCGCTACGCCTTCGAGGTCAGCCTCAGCGGCAGCGACCGCCACCGCGGCCACCTCGACCTCGGCGGCGACCGGCTGGAATCCTGGAGCCTGCCGCTGCCGGCCGAACCCGTGGCGGCGCCGCCCCCGGTGCGGCTGGGCAACTGGGGGTAGCGGAGCGAGGCCCAAGGGCAAAGAGACGCCCCCCCCCTCCATCCCGCTTCACTTTCCTCGCCCCTCCCAGCCCCCAAACCCCTAGCCCCTAGCCCCTGCCCTACTTGATGACCCGCAAGTGCGGCCGCCGCGGCGATTCGTCGGGCGCGGGATCTGCCGGCGGC
>JAEZQS010000322.1 GCA_023412995.1 Pseudomonadota bacterium | reverse complement strand
CCCAACAGCGCCCATCACGCGACGCTGCGCCTGCGCGCCCTTGGCGCCAGCGGCGAGGTGCTGTGGCTGGTCGATGGCCGGCTCGCCGGCAGCAGCCGCGGCGGCGGCGTATTCGAGCGTGCCTTCCCCGAACCGGGGCCGCGCACGATCACCGCGCTGGCGGGCGGCGGCGCCAGCGCACAGCTGCGCGTCAGGGTGCTGCGCTAGGCGCGAAAGCTTCTGTGCCGGAGGCAGGTCCTATCTTGCGGCCAGCCGCCGCAATCCTGCGCCGAGCCGTGCGAATGCTTGCCGCGCAAGCCGGTCCAACGCCTGCGCGATCGGCCGAATGCGGTTAACGTACGCCGGCTGGCCGGCCGCGCCGGCACCCGATGCGGGCATTTCGCCCGCCCGACACCCAAGGAGACTCGCATGACCAGCAAGACCGGCAATACCCTCGCCGTCGCGATTGGCGCGGCGTTCATCGGTTCGCTCTCGCTGACGCAGCTGGCCACCGCCAGTCCCGCCTTCCAGGCCAGCGACCTCATCGCCGGCACCGTGCTTGCCGGTACCGAGGGCAAGTGCGGCGAAGGCAAGTGCGGCATGGACATGATGGACACCAACAAGGACGGCAAGGTGTCGATGGACGAGATGAAGGCGATGCAGGCGAAGAAGATGGACAAGATGGAAGAGCACTTCCGCATGGCCGACACCAACAAGGACGGCTTCATCGACAAGGCCGAAATGGATGCGCACCACGCGCAGATGAAGAAGGACCACATGCGCAAGGGTGCCGACGCGAAGGGCGCGGAAGGCTCCTGCGGCGGCCACAAGGACGCCGAAGGCAGCTGCGGCGGCAAGCGCGGCTGAGCGCATGGGCACGGCGCCGACGCCACGCCTGCGCGGGGCCGGGCTCGGCCTGCGGCGGACCCTGCTGGGTCCGCTGCAGGCACACCTTGCGGACGGCGACCGGCCGCGGATCGATTTCCTCGAGTTCGCGCCGGAAAACTGGATCGGCGTCGGCGGCCGTCTGGGCCGCGCCCTGCGCGAACTGGGCGAGCGCGTGCCGCTGGCCTGCCACGGCCTGTCGCTCTCGCTCGGCGGGCCCGACCCGCTCGACACCACCCTGTTGCGCCAGGTGCGGGCGCTGCTCGACACGCACCGGGTCGCGCTGTATTCGGAGCACCTGTCCTGGTGCGCATCGGGCGGGCAGCTGTACGACCTGATGCCCATTCCCTTCACCGACGATGCCGTGCGCTGGGTCGCCGCGCGCATACGGCAGGCACAGGACGCGCTCGGGCGCCGCATCGCGGTGGAAAACGTCTCCTACTACGCCGCACCCGGCAAGGAGATGGACGAGCGCGCGTTCCTGCTCGCGGTACTGGCGGAGGCCGACTGCGACCTCCTGCTGGACGTCAACAACCTCTACGTCAACAGCGTCAACCATGGCTATGACGCCGCTGCGTTCCTCGACGCAATGCCGGGCGCGCGCATCGCCTGCATCCACGTCGCCGGGCACCTGCAGGAGGCACCGGATCTCCTGGTCGATACCCACGGCGCCGCGGTGATCGATCCGGTGTGGACGCTGCTGGCACGCGCCTACCGCGCTTTCGGCGTGCGCCCGACCCTGCTCGAGCGCGACTTCCATTTTCCGCCCTTCGGCGACCTGCTGGCAGAAGTCGATTCGATCCGCGCGCTGCAGGGCGCGCACGTGGCGGGGGCGCGTGATGCCTGCTGCGCCTGAGCCCACGGATTTCCGCGCACGCCAGCGCGCCTTTGCCGCGCACCTGCGCGATCCCGATGCCGCACCCGCGCCGGCCGACGTGGCGCCGGTGCGGATGGCGCTCTACGCCGGGCTCTACTTCGAGAACCTTGCCGCGCTGGTCGCCTCCACCTTTCCGGTCCTGCGCAGCTTGTACGATGACGCGGACTGGCGCGCGTTGCTGCGCGAATTCTGCCGCCACCATCCGGCCCGGACGCCCCTCTTCACCCGTCTCGGCGAGGAGTTCATCGCCTACCTCGATCGCCGCGCCACCGACGGCGCGGGCGACCCGCCCTACCTGCTCGAACTGGCGCACTACGAATACAGCGAACTGGCGCTGGATTTCGACGAGACGGACCTCACCCGCGTGCCGCATGACCCCGCCGGCGACGTATTGGCCGGCATTCCGGTGGTCTCGCCCCTCGCCCGGGTACAGGCCTGGCGCTACCCCGTGCAACGCATCGGCCCGGACCTGCGCCCCGGATCCGTGCCGCCCCTGCCGACGCTGCTGCTGCTGGTGCGCGACCGCAGCGACAGCGTGCGCTTCCTCGAAATCGATGCCCTGACCGCCCTGTTGCTCGAGCGGCTGCAGGCCAACCGTGAGCTGTCCGGCCAGGCCTGCATCGACGCCCTCCTCGCCAGTCTGTGCCGCGAAGGCGAGCCGGCGCTGCAGGAATCGGGCACCGCCATCCTGCGCCACCTGCGCGAACGCGACGCGGTGCTGGGAACGCTGCCGCAGGAGCGGCGCAGCCGCGACCGCTGACCCGCGCTTCCTAGCAGGAGGCGAAGCGAGAGCGAAGGCGAAGGCGAAGGCGAAGGCGAAGGCGAAAGATTGAACCACGAAGCACACGAAGCACACGAAGGAACAGCAGGGGCGGCTCACAGCACCTGACCCGCGGCCATCCGTAGGAGCGGCGCAGCCGCGACCGCGAACCCGCACGTGCGTCGAATGCACCAGGAGCCACGCGCGCGATCGGGTCACCCCGTAGGATGCGGTGAGCGCAGCGAACCGCATCAATCGCGATGCGCGTGCGGGAACACGCGGCATCCGCACCTCAACGCGACCGGCGCCTGCGCGGACACGCCGCATCCCGACATCATGCGCGATCGATGCGGTGCGCCTTCGGCTTACCGCATCCTACTCAGCACAATGTCCCGCAGACGGCGCGGCCGCGACCACAGGATCGGCTGACTGGCGCGTCAGGCGGCGGCGGTCTTCACCAGCAGGTGCTTGGCCAGGTTTCCCTGCAGGCGTCCGATGCCGCGGGCGAGGTGGAGCATCGAGAACAGCAGCACCACGCCCAGCAGGAAGGTGAGTGGTGCCAGCAGGAGCGGCGCGACGACCACCTCGCCATCGAACACGAAGCCGCCGTCGATGGCGCCGGACCAGGCGAGGAACTGCAGCACCGGCGCGAACAGCAGTCCCAGCGACAGCGCGATGCCGCAGGTGGCCAGCGCGAAATAGAACACGCCCAGCGGCAGCATCAGCAGCATGTAGAGCAGGGTCGACCACGTGCGCGGATCGGCGAACATCTCGCGGATGCGCGTGCCGAGCGGCTTGGCGCGGTCGGCGTATTGCGGCCGGCGCGGCATGCGTTCCCCGAGCATGACCTCCACCAAGCGCCCTTCCACCAGCGACAGCACGCGCACGGTGCCGAAGAACAGCACGGCGAAGGCGATGCCGAAGATCAGCACCGACAAGCCGAGCGAGAGGGCAATGCCCGTCACCGCCCAGGCGAAGTAGAAGATGCCGGTCGCCAGCGAAAGCAACATGTAGAACAACGCGGCATAGGCGCGCGGATCGGCGGCGACGCCGAAGAAGCGCCCGAGTGCGCTGTCGCGCCGCGGCGGCGGCGGCGCGCGCAGTGCCTGCGCCACCTGTACTTCCTGGTCGACGTAGATCGCGGCCACCTCTTCCGGCGCGCCGTAGCTGGTCACGATCCGCGCCAGCACGGCAGCCTCGTCGAGGCCGGGGTTTTCCGCCAGTTCCGAACGCAGGTGGTCTTCGGCGTCGTACAACGCGTCCTGCAGCAGCGCGGGATCGGCGCCGCGCAGGGCCTTGCGCAACTGGGCCAGGTACTCGGCAATCGTGCGCGGGATCGGCTGCGTCATGGTTCCTCCAGCACGGTATCGACGAAATCGCGGGTGGCCGACCAGGCCCAGGTCCACTCCGCCAGCACCCGCCGGCCAAGTGGCGTGATGCGGTAGTAGCGACGCGGGGGACCGGCCACCGAGGGCTCCACCTCGCTCGCCAGCAAGCCGGCGGCATCGAGGTTGCGCAGCACGGGATAGAGCGCGCTCTGCTTTCCGCTCAGCACCCCCTCGCCGGTGTCGTCGAGCTGGCGCGCGATCTGGTAGCCGTACATCGGGGACTTCGCGCGGGCGAGCACCCCGAGCAGCACCAGCGACACGATGCCGGCGCTCAGCTCCTTGTGGAATTTCCACAGGTGGGTTTCGGTGTCGACCATGCCGCTCGCATCCACCTCTTCATGGCATGAGGTCCATCATAGTGCGAACATAACACTAGTGGATGGGCCGGAAGTCACCCTGCCCGGTCGGTCAGCGACAGGGAATTTGCCAACCCGCCGGGCGGCGGGTTGCGCGTTGGGGCGGCGGTCGGACGGGCGGCGCGATGCGCGCCGCCCTCATCTCAGGGGCAGGTCACCAGGCGGAGCACGCCCTGCAGCGGCGACGCCAGCGCCAGCGACAGCGACGCATCGGCGCCCTCGAGCAGCACACTGGCCGCTGCACCAGGGGTGGCGATCGCCACCGCCAGCCGTGCACCGGCATGCGTCGTGCTCCAGTCGCCAGCGCGTTCGCCGCCGTCCGTCGCCACCGCGACCAGGCGCACGCGTGGGGCGCCTGCGGCATCGAGCCGTTCCACCCGGAAGCCGGCGCGATTGCTGCCATCGACTGCCAGCAGCGTGTCGACCCCGCCACCGGACGACGGCGGCACGTCGAAAAACGCCACCTGCGCCGGATCGAACACCGCCACCGTACCGCCGGTGGCGCGGCAGCCAAGGCGGTCGGCCCCGCCGTGGCCGGATCCATCGTCGTCCGTCTGGAAGCCGTTGCGCAGGATCACCAGGATGTCGCTGTCGCTCGCGCTCGCTGCGACGGGCCCGCTGACAACGACCGGGAAGTCCACCGTCGCGCCAGCGGCGGCCGGCAGAACCGGTGCCGTCACCAGCCAGCTGAGGCTGCCGCCTGCCGG
The DNA here is from genome assembly GCA_023412995.1 of Pseudomonadota bacterium. Lineage (GTDB taxonomy): Bacteria > Pseudomonadota > Gammaproteobacteria > Xanthomonadales > Rhodanobacteraceae > Dokdonella_A. Next base: position 899 of record JAEZQS010000322.1, on the reverse strand, counting down.
AATCGACACGCCGGCATCGAGGAATCCGCCGCTGCCGCCGCTGCCGCAGCTGGCGCCATCGGTTCCGCCGAGGCAGATCCAGGTGGTCGCTGCCGCATCGAGCTGTGGCGGGAGGACTCCCGTGACCGTGATGCCATGCGCATCGCCGCCGCCGTTGGTGACGGTGACCAGGTAATCCAGCAGGCTGCCGTAGCGTGCGTACTCGTGGCCATCGTCAATGCTTGCTGCAAACGCCGCCGGCGGCTGGCAGGTCACCTCGACATCGGTGACGTCCTCGCCGCCGAGCGTGCCGCTGCCGTTGGCGATCGTGCATACCTGCACCGGGTCCGCAGGCGGCGTGGCGATCCGCACCGCATAGGCCGTGAAGTCGTCGAGCGCCAACGGGAAGACGAAGGGTCCGTCGCTGCCGATAACGAGATCGGACATTCCGTTGAGTTCCAGCGCCAGGCCCGTCCCGGCCAGACCGGTCACGCTTCCGCCGATCGTGTGCGTGTCGATCGCGAAGCGGGCCACCACGGTGCAGTCATCGGTGATCGCTCCCGTCGTGTAGACGCCCTGCGCAAGATCGCCGGCGGGGCAGCTGCCGCCCACGGGCGCCACGACGTGGTAGCCGGCGTCGGGCGTGAGGGTGAATGCGATCGTCGCGCCGTGATCCACCGTCTGCGGGGTGGAGGGCGCGATGCTGCCGTTGCCGCCATCGATGCCTGGGGTGACGGTGTAGGTATCGATCGCGAAGCGGGCCACCACCGTGCAGTCCGCAGTCACCGCGGCGGTGGTGAACACGTTGCCGGCGAGGGTGCCGCCGCAGGTGCCGGTCACGCTGTCGACGTGGTGGTTGGCGTCCGGCGTAAGGGTGAACACGGTCGTGGCGCCGTGATCCACGGTCTGTGGCGTCGAGG
>JAEZQS010000349.1 GCA_023412995.1 Pseudomonadota bacterium | reverse complement strand
CGGGCACGTGTCGCACGCGCGCTGGCGGGCGCCGGATTGGCCGCCCTGCTGTTCATGGGCGGATGGCGCGCCTGGCGCGCGCCGGCCCCCACGGCCGAACCGGGCAGCGCGCGTGCCGTGGTGCTGCCCTTCGACGTGGATGCCCCTGCCGATGGAGCGTGGGTGCGACTGGGCGGAATGGACCTGGCCGCCGAACGCCTGCGCGGCGCGGGGCTCGCCGTGCCGCCAAGCGAGAGCGTGCTGGCCGCACTCCACGGGTCCAGAGCAGCGCCCGCGCCCGACCACGTCCGGGAAGCATTTGCCGCCAGCCTGCTGGTGCATGGGCAGGCGGTGAAATCCGCCGCCGGCTGGCGTATCACGCTCGATGCCGAAACACCCGGGGACCTCCACCGCCGCACGAGTGCAAGCGCTGCCGACCCGGTTACCGCCACGCGCGCCGCAGCCGAGCAGCTGTCGGCCGCACTGGGGCGCGTCGGCCGCGGCGACAGCGCCGGTGCCGACGCCATCGACGCGCGCATTGCACGCGTTCGGGCCGCACTCCTGGCCAACGAGATCGCGGCGGCGCGGACGCTGCTGGAGGATGCCCCGGCGACGGAGGCGGAGAATCCGCTGCTGCGCTACTGGACCGCGCGCACGGATTTCCGTGCCGGCGACTACGACCGCGCGCAGGCAACCCTGGATGCGTTGCTGGACGAGCCTGGCGCTGCGCTCGATCCAGCGTGGCAAGGTCGCCTGCTGGTCGCCCACGCCGGCGTGCAGGTGCGCCTGGCCGACTATGCGCGGGCCGAGTCCGACTTCGACCGGGCACTCTCCCTGCTCTCACCCGACACCCATCGCGCCGAAGCGGCCGAGGCACTGGCGGGGCGTGGCATCGCCCGCGTCGCGTTGAAACGATTCGATGCGGCCGGTGCCGATCTCGGTGCCGCCCGGCTGCAGATGGCACGGGCGAACGACGCCTTCGGCGCCACCCGCGTCGACGCCAACCTCGGCCTGCTCGAGCTGATGCGCCAGCGCCCCGCGGCCGCCCTCCCGTGGCTCGCCAGCGCTGCCGACCGCTTCCAATCGCTGGGCGCCGTCGGGCCACTGCTCTCGACCCTCGATGCGCAGACCGACGCCCAGGCCATGCTGTTGCAGTGGCACGAGGCGCTTGCCCTGGCCGCGCGTCGCTGGGCGCTGCGCGACCGCGCCGACCCGATGCAGGCCTACCTGATCGGCGTCGACCGCGCGCGCATCCTGGCTGCCCTCGGCAGGTTGCGCGAAGCCGGCACCGCACTGGACCAGACCGAAACGCGCCAGCCTGCCATGCGCCGTGAAATCGCGCAGGGCCTGCATGCGCAGCGGGCCGAGCTGGCCTGGCGCAGGCAGGACACGGCGGCCGCGTTGCGCCACGCAGGCGAGGCGCTCGCCGATGCGCCCTGCCGCGACACCGGTTTCCCGTGCGGCCCGCTCGTGCTGTTGTACCAGCGGGCGCTGCTTGCCAGCGGCGAAGCCCGCGATGGCGCGCAGTCACCCGCGTGGATGGCGCTCGACCCCGTGGCACGGAAGGACGCTGACGCACCCGTGCTGGCAGTGGCGCGTGCGGAGTGGGCCGCCCACCGTGGCGATGCAGCAGCCGCCGAAGCGGCTTTCCGTGCCGGGTTCGCGGCCGTCGGGGAAAGCGCCGTACCAGCAGACGTGGCCCTGGTGGCCGATGCCTATGCGCGGTGGCTGATCGCCCGCGGGCGGGCCGAGGAAGCGGCCGCGATCGCCGGGCGGGTCGCATTGTGGGCGGAGCGGGATTTCGACTGCGCCCTCCTGCAGCTTGCGGTGATGCGCGCATTCGGCAATGCCGGGTCGATTGCCGCAGCACGCGGGCAGGCCGAATCCATGGCCGGCGAGCGCCGCGTGCCGCCAAGCCTGGTCGGGAGCTGAGCGGCCCGGTCCGGCCGGGGAGCGCGGTCCGTTGCAGCGTTGGCTGCGGGGATGCCGGCAGGCTACCGCCCGGCTACCGCGCGGCTAGCACCAGGCCACGCGTTGCGCATGCCGGCGCCGGCGTGGCGACGATACTGGGCGCTCGTCGACGACCGGAGGGTTTCCATGCGGCCCGATTCCTGCCTTGTCCTCCTCACGCTTGCCGTTGCGGCCGGCGCATCCGCCGTCGACGCCGCGGGGACTGCAGCGGCAACGGTCCTCGCGCAACCGGTAGACGCCGCGGCGTGTTCCGGGATCCCCGGCGCCATCGTGCACGACGACGGCACCTACGAGTCGGGGTTCGGCGGCTACTTCGGGAGCGTGGACTATTCCGAGTTCGTGGAGAAGTTCACCCCTTCGGTCCATCCGGCGACCTTTGCTGCCGCCTGCGTCGCGATGAGCTACCAGGGACCAGACCCGATCGAGGGATTCGAGTTCGAGTTGCGGGTGTATGACGATGACGGCGAGGACGGCGGACCAGGCACCGAGCTGACTTCCATCCCCGCGCAGATCGCCAGCCTTCCGCCCCACGTCTTTGGTGCGCAGGGCCAGTTCTTCCGCGTCGATCTGGGCGCCGCCGCCGTCACGATCGCGGAAGGCAGCGCCTTCATCGGCGTGCAATGGAACGACATGGCGTGGCCCGGACGCTTCATCTTCATCAATTCGGACGCCTGGTCGGGTGGAGCGTTCGGCGGCGGCTATTACCGCAACACGTTCACGCCGTGGACGCCGATGTATGTCGCGTTCCTTTCCGATTACCGCGCGCTGCAGATTCGCGCCATCGAGCGTGCGCTCCAGCCGACCCTCGCCGTGGATGCCGGCGCGCTCACGGTGGCGGACCATTGCGCCGCGCTTCCTGCCCGCGCCAACGGGGTCGCCGAACCAGGCGAGGTGGTGGATGTGGTCGTGCCGGTGTTCGCCAGCACGGGCGACTTTTCCTCGGTGCAGGTCTCGCTGCTGCCGCCGGCTCCCGCCGGCGTCCAGTACCTCGTCGCGAGCGCTGCCCTCGGTGACCTCGCCGACGGCATGCGCGTGGAGGCGCCGTTGCAGGTGGCGCTCGCGCCAGCGGCGACCTGCCTGCAGGACATCACCCTGCCACTCGCCATCAGCAGCAGCGAAGGCGAGTTCGAGGGCACGATCCGCCTCCCGGTGGGGCGCCCGGCTGCCGCGATAGCCCCGGTCGGCATGCCGGTCAAGATCCCCAACGCGGACCCGGACGGCATCCGCTCCACCATCGAGGTGCCGACCGCGTTCCCGGCCGCAGGTCTCGCCGTCTCGGTGCAGCTCGAGCATTTCACGGTGAGCGACCTCATCATCCGCGTGACCAGCCCCGCCGGCACCACCGTGACGCTGCTGGACCGGCCTGGTTATCCGCCGTTTCCAGGTTGCGAAAATGCGGTGGGCGACCTTCTCTTCGTGGACGGCGCGCCCGACCCGGAAAACACCTGCGCCGAACCCGCTGGCGGAACGCCCTGGCCCGTGCACGAGGCGGGGCCCGTCGATCCGCTCGCCGCCTTTGCCGGCGAGGACACGCAAGGCACGTGGACGCTGACCGTCATCGACGCCGACTTCGCCAACAGCGGTGCGCTCACCGGCTGGTCGCTGCAGCCGGCAGGCGGATTCACGGATACCTGTGTTCCCTGCGCTCCCCGGCAGGACGCCATCTTCGCGGACGGTTTCGACGCGGGCTAGCGGAGCCGTCGTTACCGTCCTTCCGCTCATCCCGCCCGCAAAGAGGAGAACCCCATGACGCGCTCGCGCCTGTCGCCTTGCGCCCTGCCCTCGCTCTACGCACTCGCCGCCTTTGCCGCCGCCACCGCGGTGCCGGCCGGCGCGGCGCTTCCAGAATCCATGCTGCCGACGGGCAGCGGCTTCATCGATATCGCCAGCGTGCCCTACACCGACAGCAACAGCACGGAGGGCGGCACGGATACCGTGAACTTCGTTCCCGACTTCTGCGCCTCGCGCATGCACGTCGACGGTCCGGAGCGCATCTACCGCTTCGTGCCGCAGGAAGGCGCCAGCGTCACCTTTACCGTGACGCCAGGGAATGCCACGTACGATGTCGCGATCTATCTCATCGACGGCCTGAAGGGTGGCAAGTACTGCCTGCTTGGTGCCGACGACCATGGCCCCGGCGAGGCCGAGTCGTTCGCCTTCAGCGACCGCTTCATTGCCGGCCGCACGTATTACCTCTACATCGACAGCTTCTATGGCGCGGCGGCCGATCCTGCCAGTGCGCAAGGACCTTACGTGCTTGAGCTGGCAGGCAGCCTGCCGGTGGACGTGGTGCACTTCGCAATCGAATGATCGCGGGGGGGGGGGGGGGGGGACGGAACACGGGTGGGTCGGGGGGTT
>JAEZQS010000341.1 GCA_023412995.1 Pseudomonadota bacterium | reverse complement strand
GGTCGAGCGCCGGGGCGCCGGCGCCGGTGGCGCAGTCGCCGCTGCCCTGACCACCACCGCGATGGAGCCGGCAGCGCCTGGTCCGCGCGCGAACGGCCAGCGCGACCGGCGCCCGCCGGCCATCTTCCTGATGGGGCCGACGGCGTCGGGGAAGACGGCGCTGGCCTGCGCCCTCGCCACGCGTTTTCCGCTGCAGCTGGTCAGCGTCGATTCGGCGCTGGTGTACCGCGGCCTCGACATCGGCGCCGCCCGCCCCGACGCCGCCACGCTCGCGCGCCATCCGCATCGCCTGATCGACCTGCGATTGCCCGGCGAACCCTATTCGGCCGCCGCCTTCCGCCGCGACGCGCTCGAGGCGATGCAGGACATCTCGCGGGCCGGCTCGATCCCGCTGCTGGTGGGCGGTACCGGGCTGTATTTCCGCGCGTTGCAGCATGGCCTGTCCGCGCTCCCCGACGCCGACGCCGCGGTGCGGGCGGAACTGGCGGACGAAGCCAGGGTGCATGGCTGGCCGGCCCTGCATGCGCGACTGGCGGCGCTCGACCCGGCCAGCGCGGGGCGCATCCGCCCGGGGGATGGCCAGCGCATCCAGCGCGCCCTCGAGGTGGTGGCACTCACCGGGCAGCCGCTCTCGCTGCAGCAGGACGCGCCGCGCGCGCGCCTGCCGTGGCGCGTACTGAAGCTGGCCCTGGTGCCGGCCGACCGCGCGGAACTGCACGCGCGCATCGCCGGACGGCTGGACCAGATGCTGGCGCAAGGACTGGTGGAGGAGGCGCGGCGGTTGCGGGACGCCCCCGGCTGGGATCCGGCACTCCCGGCCATGCGCGCGGTCGGTTACCGCCAGGCATGGCCGCTGCTGGCGGGCGAGATCGACGAGGCCACGTTCCGCGCACGCGCCTTGTTCGCCACCCGGCAGCTGGCCAAGCGCCAGCTGACATGGCTGCGCGGCGAGCTGGACGCCCGCGTGCTCGATCCGGGGCAGGCGCGGCTGGTGGAGGCGGCCAGCCGCGCCCTGGCGCTGTTCCTGGGGCCTGCCGCCGCCCGGTAATGTGCGCCATGCAATTCCTTTTGCGCGGGCCAGCCACTAAGATGGCTGCCACTGAATACGCGTTGAACCGGCCGCGAGCGGCGCCTTCGGCATGCCGTCCGGTTTTTCCCGGTTCGCAGGTTCCTCGACGGAGAAAAAGAACATGTCCAAGGGGCAATCGCTGCAGGATCCCTTCCTCAATGCACTGCGGCGCGAACGCGTGCCGGTGTCGATCTACCTCGTCAACGGCATCAAGCTGCAGGGCACGGTCGAGTCGTTCGACCAGTTCGTGGTGCTCCTGCGCAACACCGTCAGCCAGATGGTGTACAAGCACGCGATCTCGACCGTGGTGCCCTCGCGCAACGTGCGCGTCGGACCCCCCGAAGGCAGCACCGCTCCTGGCCCTGCGGGCAGCGAAGCCGGCGGCGAGGATTGAATCGCTGCCGGGCGCTGCGCCAGGCGCCTGCACGGGGCGCCAGGCCGCCTGCCTTTCGTCCGGCTGGACTTGAATGCGTCGTCCCGTGGACGCATTGAAGGGCGTCCCCCAACGAGGTGACATCCCCTGTTCGAACGATCCCGCAAAGGCGAGCGTGCGCTGCTCCTGCTGCCCGAGGAGCCCGGCCGCCACGATGCCCAGGCCGCGCAGGAATTCGCCGAACTCGCGAGCTCGGCCGGCGCGACGGTCGTCGGCCAGCTGGCCGCGCGCGTCGAGCGCCCCAATCCGCGCTATTTCGTCGGCAGCGGCAAGGCCGAGGAGCTGCGCGAGCACCGCCATGCACTCGATGCCGACCTGATCCTGGTCAACCATGCGCTTTCGCCGGTGCAGGAGCGCAACCTCGAGAAGCTCACGGAATGCCGGGTGGTCGACCGCACCGGCCTGATCCTCGACATCTTCGCCCAGCGCGCGCGGTCGCACGAAGGCAAGCTGCAGGTGGAACTGGCGCAGCTGCGCCACATGTCCACGCGCCTGGTGCGTGGCTGGACCCACCTCGAGCGCCAGCGCGGCGGTGCGATCGGCCTGCGCGGCCCGGGCGAAACCCAGCTCGAACTCGATCGCCGCCTGCTCGGCGAGCGCATGAAGCAGCTGTCGCGCCGCCTCGACAAGGTGGAGACGCAGCGTGCCACCGCGCGCCGCGCGCGCCAGCGCAACGCGCTGCCGGTGGTTGCCCTCGTCGGCTACACCAACGCGGGCAAGTCGACCCTGTTCAATGCCCTCACCGGCGCCGGCGTGTACGCCGCCAACCAGCTGTTCGCCACGCTCGACCCGATGCTGCGCCGCGTGGACGGTGGCGACGCGGGCCCGTTCGTGCTGGCCGACACCGTCGGCTTCATCCGCGACCTGCCGCACGACCTGGTGGCGGCGTTCCGTTCGACCCTGGCCGAGGCGCGCGACGCCGACCTGCTGCTGCACGTCGTGGACGCCGCCGACCCGGAGCGCGACCGCCACATGGATGACGTGCAGGCGGTGCTGGCCGAGATCGGCGCGGCCGACCTGCCGCAGGTGCGCGTGTTCAACAAGATCGACCAGGTCGAGGGCCTCGCGCCGCACGTGGACTGCACCGCGGCGGGGCAGGTGGCGCGGGCGTGGGTGTCGGCGCTGGACGGACGGGGCATCGACGGCCTGCTGGACGCCATCGCCGGGCACCTCGGCGCCGAGCGCGTGCAGGCCGACCTGCACCTGCCGGCGGCGGCCGGACGCCTGCGCGCGCGCCTGCACGCACAGGGGCTGGTCGCCACGGAATCGACGGACGAGGGCGGCTGGCGCATCCATATCGACGCGCCGCGTGCGCTGATCGAGCCGCTGTTCGGATTGCCTGACGGCGATGGCGAATGGCTGCGCGCCCGGGTCGCCTGAGCGGCGTGGACCTTGCGCGCCCGCACGCCGCGGGCCTTCCCGGCGGCTTGCCGCGACGCGCGCCGCCTGCCTACAATCGGCCGGCAAACCCGCACCGGGGGCGCCATTCGGGCGCCCGCATCCGCGCAGCCGGCGCAGCGGCAGCGGAAAATCCCCAGGATCGAGCGTTCCGGGCGCCATTGCGCGCCGGCGTGCGAGCGCGACCATAGCGAGGTGGCACCCAGATGGCGTGGAACGAACCCGGCGGCGGCAAGCAACGCGACCCCTGGCGCGACAATGGCGGCGGTGGCGGGCCCTCGCCCGATTTCGACGCGATGATGCGTCGCCTGCGCGACGTGTTCCGGCGCCTCACCGGTGGCGGAGGGGGCGGCTTCCTGGTGGCGCTGATCGGCATCGCGCTGGCCTGGGTCGCCTTCGACAGCGTGGTACGGGTGCCTGCCAACGAAAGCGGCGTGGTGCTGCGCTTCGGCCACTTCAGCCGCCTGCTCACGCCCGGCATCAACCTCAAGTTCCCGCGCCCGGTGGAGTCGATGGTGCGCGTGGACGTCGGCGGCATCCGCCAGACCAACGACCAAGTGCGCATGCTGACCCGCGACGAGAACATCGTGCTGGTCGATTTCAACGTGCAGTACCAGGTGACCGACCCGCGCGACTTCGTCTTCGGCGTGCGCGACCCGGACGAAACGCTCGGCCAGGCCGCCGAAAGCGCCGTGCGCACGGTGATCGGCAGCAGCGACATGGACACGATCCTGTCGGGCCAGCGCACCGAACTGATGGCCAACGCCAAGAAGCTGCTGCAGGACACCCTCGACCAGTACGGCACCGGCATCACGCTCACCGAGCTCAATTTCCAGAACGTGCGCCCGCCGCAGGAAGTGAAGGACGCCTTCGACGACGCCAACCGCGCCCTGCAGGACAAGCAGCGCCTGGAGGAAGAGGCCAAGGCCTACGCCAGCCAGGTGGTGCCCGAGGCGCGCGGCGACGCCGCCAGCGCGCGTGCCGCCGCCGAAGGCTACAAGGCCGACCGCATCGCGCGCGCCCAGGGTGACGCGCAGCGCTTCGACCTGGTCGTCGGCGAATACAAGGCGGCGCCGGAAGTCACCCGCAAGCGCCTCTACCTCGAAACGATGGAAAGCGTGCTCGCGCGCACGCCAAAGGTGATCGACTTCTCGCGCGGCAAGAACATCCTGACGCTGCCGACCGGGCCGGAGGGAGTGGCGCTGCCGCCCGCCGTTTCCGGCACCGTCACCTCGTCCGATGCCGACAAGGGAGCCCGCTGATGCGCTTTTCCGCCATTGTCGCCGCGCTCGTCGTGCTGCTGGTCGCGGCCAATTCCGTGTTCGTCGTCAACGAGGCGCAGAGCGCGATCCTGCTGCAGTTCGGGCGCATCGCGAAGACCGGCTACGAGCCGGGACTGCACTTCAAGATCCCGTTCGTGCAGCAGGTGCAGCGCTTCGACAAGCGCGTGCTGACGCTGGACTCCGCGCCCGAGCGTTACCTGACCTCGGAGAAGAAGGACGTCAACATCGACTTCTTCGTGAAGTGGCGCATCGCCGATCCGGCCCGCTTCTACGTCGCCGTCGCCGGCAACGAGACCCTCGCCCAGCAGCGCGTCGGCCCGATCGTGAAGGAGGGTCTGCGCACCGCGGTCAACACGCGCACGCTGCAGGAACTGGTCGCCGGCGGCCGCGCCGACGTGACCCAGCACCTCGTCGCCGAGGCCAATCGCGCGACCCAGGGCCTGGGCATCGACGTGGTGGACCTGCGCATCAAGCGGATCGACCTGCCCGAAGACGGCACCGTGATCGGATCCGTGTACGAGCGCATGCGTTCGGAGCGCAAGAAGGTCGCCAACCAGCTGCGCGCCGAAGGCTCGGAAACGGCCAAGACCATCCGCGCCGACGCCGACCGCCAGGTCAAGGTGATCATCGCCGAAGCCTACCGAGACGCCGAGAAGATCCGCGGCGAAGGTGATGCGACCGCCTCGCGCACCTATGCCGCCGCCTTCGGCAAGGACCCCGATTTCTACGCGTTGTACCGCAGCCTCGAGGCCTATCGCGACGTGTTCGCGCAGGAGGGCAGCCTGATGGTGCTCGATCCCGACAACGAATTCCTGCGCTACCTGCAGCAAAGCCGTTGAGCGGGATGACGGGCGACCTGGCGGCGGCGCTTTGCCTGGTGCTCGTCATCGAGGGGCTGTTCCTGTTCGCCTCGCCGCGCACCTGGAAGCGCCTGGCCGAACAGATGCAGCAGGTCGAGCCGCGCACGCTGCGGCTGGTCGGCGCCGCGATGATCGTCGCGGGGCTGGTGGCGCTGCAGCTGGTGCACTGAGGCACGCGGTCGCGGGAGCGGGACGAAAGCAAGCGTCGGCACGAGTGCGGGATCGCAGAGCGAGGACCTCATGGGCAAGTCGGTAGTCATCCTTGGCGCGCAATGGGGCGACGAGGGCAAGGGCAAGATCGTCGACCTGCTGACGCAGGACATCGGCGCCGTGGTGCGTTTCCAGGGCGGCCACAATGCCGGCCACACCCTGGTGATCAAGGGCAAGAAGACGGTCCTGCACCTGATCCCTTCGGGCATCCTGCGCGACGACGCGCTGTGCCTGATCGGCAACGGCGTGGTGCTCTCGCCCGCGGCGCTGCGCAAGGAGATCGACGAGCTGGAGGCCAGCGGCGTCGAAGTGCGTCCGCGCCTCAAGATCAGCCCGGCGACGCCGCTGATCATGCCGTACCACATCGCGCTGGACCAGGCGCGCGAGAAGGCGGCCGGCGGCAAGGCGATCGGCACCACCGGCCGCGGCATCGGGCCGGCGTACGAGGACAAGGTCGCGCGGCGCGGCATCCGCATCGCCGACCTGCACTACCCGCAGCAGCTCGGCGAGCTCCTGCGCACCGCGCTCGACTACCACAATTTCGTGCTGGAGAAATACCTCGGCGCCGAACCGGTCGATTACCAGCGCATGCTGGACGAGGCGCTCGACTTCGGCGAATACGTCGAGCCGATGAAGTCCGACGTCGCGGGACTCCTGCACGACCTGCGCAAACAGGGCAAGCGGGTGCTGTTCGAGGGCGCGCAGGGCGCGCTGCTGGACATCGACCACGGCACCTACCCGTACGTCACGTCCAGCAACACCACCATTGGCGGTGCACTGGCCGGGAGCGGCGTCGGCGCCGACTACATCGACTACGTGCTCGGCATCGCCAAGGCCTATGCCACGCGCGTCGGCGGCGGCCCGTTCCCCACCGAGCTGGACGACGCGGTGGGGCAGGGCATCCGCGACCGCGGCCAGGAATACGGCGCCTCCACCGGGCGGCCGCGCCGGTGCGGCTGGATGGACATCGTCGCGCTCAAGCGCGCGGTCGCGATCAACGGCATCTCCGGCCTGTGCATCACCAAGCTCGACATCCTGGACGGGATGGACAAGCTCAAGATCTGCATCGCCTACGAATACCGCGGAAAGCGCACCGAGTATGCACCGCTCGACGCCGCCGGCTGGGACGAGTGCACGCCCGTGTACCTCGAGTTCCCCGGCTGGCAGGAATCCACCCGTGGCCTCACCCAGTGGGACCAGCTGCCGCCCGCCGCCCGCGCCTACCTGCGCGCGCTGGAGGAACTGGCCGGCTGCCCGCTCGCCATCGTCAGTACCGGTCCCGACCGCGATGCCAACATCGTGCTGCGCGATCCGTTCGACTGAGTGGGCGGGGATTCGGGATTCGGGATTCGGAAAGCGGAAAGCGGAAAGCGCACGGCGGAAGTGGGGCGGCGGCGGAGGTCGGCGGGGAGCAGCGATGAAGCGTACCTGGACCATCCTGGGCGTGCCCGATGTGGCGCGCAGCTTCCGCTGGTACCAGCAGCTGTGCGGGCAGGCGGAAACCGCGCCGGCGCATGACCATTTCGGCCAGCTGGTCGATGCCGACGGCACCGTGCTGCTGTGCCTGCACCGCTGGGGCGAGCACGCGCATCCGCCGCTGGCGAACCCGGAGCGCGCAACGCCCGGCAATGGCCTGCTGCTGTTCTTCCGCGTGGACGATTTCAACGAGACGCTGGCGCGCGCGCGTGCCCTGGGGGCCCTTGCGGAAGAGCCGCACCGCAACCCCGCCACGGGAACGCTCGAGTTCGCGCTGCGCGACCCGGACGGCTACTACGTGATGGTCAGCGCCCTCGCTGGGGGTGACTGAACCCGACGGCGGCCGCGCAGCCAGCACGGCCCAGCGCCGCTGGTCACGCCCGGCGTGCTTCTTCCACCGCCCGGAAACGGGCAAGGGCCTGCTTCAGTGCTTCGGTGCGGTCGCGCATCAGCTTGAGCTTGACGCGCGCCTCGATTGCCTTGATCTGCAGCTTCTCGCGCTTCTGCCGCTCGGCATCGGCCAGCGAAGGCGCCGGCGCTGCAGCCACCCGGCTTCGCGCGCCTGCCGCGTCGGGCGGTTGCAGCGCCGACATCCAGTCGCCCGAATCGAACTTCGACGCCATCGATCATTCCTCCAGGAAACCGCCTTCGCCGCCCGTCGGGGGCCGCGCACCCGTGCAATCTGTCGAACTGCCGCCGCGCCGACTGTGACGGCTGCCACGGGATCGATCGCGGAACCGATGCCACCGGCTGCCGTTCAGTCCGCTGTGGCCTTGTGCCACGAATCCGCTCGGCGCTCAGCGGCCTGGCGCACGCAGCGGGAGGGTTTGCAGATCGTTGAAGGCCGCCGTTCAGCGGCAGGCCGCCTCGGGATCAGCCGCGCGGCGTGCCGGCACGGGAGCCCTGCTCGTCGCCGGCCTGCAACAGCACCGGCGGCTGCCCCTGCCAGCGGCGGATCGACCGCTGGAAGAAGTGGCTGTTGGGGACGTGCAGCACCGAACGCGAACCGTCCGGATGGGTTTCTTCCAGGGTGGTGTAGATCACGTGGATGTCCACCACCTGCCCGCGCAGTCCGCGCTTGTCCCCGCTCTCCACCAGCTCGATGTGGTCGTTGAGGCGGAACGGCCGCGTCACCAGGATCAGCAGCGTGCAGAAGATGTTGGACAGCACGCTCCACGCCGCGAAGAACGCCACCGCGCCTACCGCGATGAACCCGGTCAGCAGCGACCAGACCGCCGCCCCGGATACGCCCAAGAGGTTGAGGCCGACCAGGAAGGCGCTGGCGTAGAGGACGATGCCGAGCAGGCGGCGCGTGCCGATGATGAACGCCGCGGGCAGCTCGTACCCTTCGCACAGGCGTCGCAGCGCGCGCCGCAGCAGCGCATTGAGCAGCCATGCGGCGAGCAGGACCAGCAGGACGCCGAGCAGCGGCAGGGCCCTGCCGTGGCCGTGCCATTCAAGGGTCGGGGCCATCCAGTCGATCACGGTCGGTTTGTCCTCGCTCGTCGGCGCGTGGAGCGGCGATCATGCTGACGGGCGCGGGGCCCGTCCAGCATCACCGGTGTTCCGGCGCCAACGGCCTATCGCATGAACGCCTGCAGGATCAGGCGACGGCCGGGCGCCCGGCAGTCCCCGCGTGGGGCCGTCGCACCAGCAGCGAGAGCAGCTCCGCCAGGTTGGCGGGTTTCACCAGGTGCGCGTCGAAGCCGGCTTCCAACGAGCGGGCGCGGTCCTGCGGCTGGCCATAACCGGTGAGTGCGACCAGCAGGGCGTCGGCGGACGCCGCACCGGCGCGGATGCGCCGCGCCAGTTCGCAGCCATCCATCCCGGGCATGCCGATGTCCAGCACGAGGGCGTCATGGCGTTCGGCGTTGGCGGCGGCCAGGGCGGTGGCGGGATCCTCGTGCACGGTGACGCTGTAGCCCTGCTCGACGAGGAGTTCGGCCAGCGACTGCGCCGCGTCCAGGTTGTCGTCCACCACCATGATGCGGCAGCCTGCGATGCGCTCGGCAGCGACTTCTGGTGCCGGCGCGTGCTGCACCTCGGCCCGCGCCGCCAACGGCAGCTCGACCGTGAAGCGCGCCCCCTGGCCGGGTCCGTCGCTGTACGCGCAAACGGCCCCGCCATGCAGTTCCACCAGCCCGCGCACCAGTGCCAGGCCGATGCCGAGTCCGCCCTGCTGGCGGTCAGGCGTGCGCGCCGCCTGGGTGAAGAGGGTGAAGACCTCCGGCAGCAGCCCGGGCTCGATGCCGATGCCGTTGTCCTCGACCGACACGCTCAGGCGTTCCGCGTCCGCTTCGGCGCAGAGCTCGACCCGGCCACCCGGTGGCGTGTACTTGGCCGCGTTGTGCAGCAGGTTGCACACCACCTGGGTCAGGCGGGTGCGATCGGCGACCAGTGCCGGCGGCGGATCGGGCAGGCGGATGTCGAGGGCGTGGCCACGCGATTCGAACTCCGGCCGCACCTGCTCGACCGCATCGGCGACCACGCTGGCGAAGTCGAGCGGTTCGGGCTGCAGCTCGACCAGGCCACGGGTGACGCGCGAGACGTCCAGCAGGTCGTCGACCAGCGCCACCATGTGGCCCACCTGGCGGCTGATGATCGCACTGGCCTGCTGCACGCGCGCATCGTCGTTGCTGATCACGCGCAGCAGGTGCGCGGCCGTGCTGATCGGCGCCAGCGGGTTGCGCAGCTCGTGCGCGAGCATCGCCAGGAACTCGTCCTTGCGGCGACTCGATTCCAGCAGGGCACGCTGCGCGGCGCGCATCTCGGTGACGTCGGTATTGGTGCCGAACCACTGCACGATGCGTCCCGAGCCGTCGCGGACCGGCGCGGCCACGCCATGGAACAGGCGGTACTCGCCATCGCGGCCGCGCAGCCGCATTTCGCCCTCGTAGGGCTGGCCGGTGCGCATGCAGGTTTCCCAGCGCGCGATCTCGGCGGGCAGGTCGTCGGGGTGGACGAGCGAAGCCCATCCGGTGCCGTGCATCTGCTCGGGCGTGGTGCCGGTATAGGCGTACCAGCGGTCGTTGAACCAGACCGGGTGGCCTTTCTCCGTCGCCATCCATGCCAGGTGCTGGATGGTGTTGGCGAGCTGCAGCATGCGCCGTTCGCTTTCCCGCAGGGCGTCCATCGCGCGCACCGCTTCGGTGACGTCGCTGCCTTCGACGAAGATGCCGGTGACGGTGCCCGATTCGTCGCGGATGGGCTGGTAAATGAAATCGACGAAGCGCTCTTCCATCCGCGCACCCGTTCCGGGAGTCCGCTCGAGCTGGACCGGCACGGCCTGGCCGACGAATGCCGTGCCACTGCGGTACACCTCGCCGAGGAGTTCCATGAACCCCTGGCCGGAAAGCTCCGGCAGGGCTTCGGATACCGGACGGCCGAGCAGGTCGCGCTTGCCCACCAGGTGGATGTAGGCGTCGTTGGCGAGCTCGAACACGAAATCGGGTCCGCTCAGCACGGCCATCAGCCCGGGCGCCTGCTGGAAGAGCTTGCGCAGCCGATCGAGTTCGCCCTCGCGTTGCCTGCGGGCCAGCACCGCCGCCGTGGTCTCGGTGCAGACGCAGTACATGCCCGCCACCTCGCCATCGTCGCCGTGCACGGGTGAATAGGAGAAGGTGAACCAGGTCTGCTCGTCGAACCCCTTGCGCCGCATCAGCAGCGGCAGGTCCTCCTGCCAGGTCCCTTCGCCTGAAAGGGCCCGTGCGATCAAGGGTTCGATGTCGCCCCAGATCTCGCCCCAGATGGCCTGGAACGGCTGGCCCATCGCCCACGGGTGCTTCTGGCCGAGGATCTCGGCGTACGCATCGTTGTAGAGGAAGGTGAGTTCGCGTCCCCAGGCGACGAACATGGGGAACCTGGACGCCAGCATCAGCGACACCACGGTCCGCAGCGCACGCGGCCAGGTCGCCGGCGCGCCAAGCGGCGTGGCGGACCAGTCGAGCGCGCGCATGCGCGTGGCGACCCCACCCGTGCTGCCAAGGAAACGCAGGCTCCGCTCCATTCCGCCCCTCATTGCCGGCCCGGCAAGCCGCGGGACGGAGGATAACAGCCGTCTCCGCAACGCCCGGCTGACCCGCGCGACCGCTGTTCAGCCAGCTTTTTCCTTCGGCCGTGCCGCGGACGCGCGGGGTGCGCTATAACCGGAGGGCATGCACGCCCTGCCATCTCCATGACGCGCCGTTCCGGATCTGCCGACCTTCCGCTGCACGGCGGGCGCGTACCGGCGTGGCTGGCGCAGCGCATGACGCGCCTCGGCGCCGTCATCGCGCAGGCCATCGTGCACGAGTACGGCCGCGACGAGCTGCTGCGGCGCCTGGCGCATCCCTTCTGGTTCCAGTCCTTCGGCGCCGT
Source organism: Pseudomonadota bacterium (assembly GCA_023412995.1). GTDB lineage: Bacteria > Pseudomonadota > Gammaproteobacteria > Xanthomonadales > Rhodanobacteraceae > Dokdonella_A. The sequence continues at coordinate 9,042 of JAEZQS010000341.1, read as the reverse complement.
CATGGGCATGGACTGGCATTCCTCCGGTATCACCACCAGCGTGATCGGGGCGCTCAAGCGCGGCCTGTCGCCGCTGGCGTGCGAACTCGGAATCCACGTCTGCGGCGGGCGCGGCCGCCATTCGCGCGCCACGCCGGCAGAACTGCTGGCGATCGGCGAACGTGTGGGCCTGGATGGCGCCACGCTGGCGACGGCCAGCCGCCTGGTGGCCAAGGTCGACAGCGCGGCGGTGCAGGACGGCTTCGCGCTCTACCTGCACGGCTTCATCGTCAGCGACGACGGGCGCTGGGTGGTCGTGCAGCAGGGCATGAACGGCGATCGCGGCCAGGCCCGGCGCTACCACTGGCTGTTGGAAAACCTGTCGAGCTTCGTCGACGCGCCGCACGCGGCGATCGAGGGAGAAGGGCAGGGGCGGATCGTCAACCTCGCCGACCACCGCGCCGCCGCGTCGCGATCGGCGCAGGTGCAGCTGCTGCGCGAACTCGGCCCCGACCGCATCACCCGTGAAGTGGCGCGGCTGGAATGCGCCGGCACCGTGGCCGTGCGGCCGCGGCGTGTGGCGGAGCCGCTGCAGGGTGAACTCCTGCCGCACCTGGCGATGCCCGACCGCCACGACCTGCGCACCGGTGACGTCGTCGCCCGTCGCCTGCACGGCAACCTCGCTGCCGCCGCCGAATGCGGCCCGCGTGATTTCACCCAGCTGCTGCAGGTGCCCGGCGTCGGCGCGCGCACCGTGCGTGCACTGGCGATGGTGGCCGAGGTGCTGCACGGCACGCCGTGCCGCTTCACCGATCCCGCGCGCTTCTCGCTCGCCCACGGCGGCAAGGACCGCCATCCCTTCCCGGTGCCGACGCGGGTCTACGACCACACGATCCAGGTGCTGAAGGCGGCCGTGGCGCAGGCGAAACTCGGCAACGAGGAGCGCTTGCACGCGCTCAGGCGGCTAGACGACCAGGCGCGCCGGCTGGAAGGCCACGTGAGCGGGCCCTCCGTGGACGACCTGGTGGCGCAGGAGCGTCGCGATTCGCACGCCTTCGGCGGCCGCAGCATCCATGGCTGGGAGCCGGCGCCCGACGCTGCGCCCATCCCGCCGGTATGGCGCCGCACGGGCCGGGGATAGGCGGAACGCGGGTGCGGTGCCCACGCCGTGCGCCGATGCCGGCGCAGATCCCACCGGGGCGCCTTGAAGGCGAGGCTTCGAGGCACGTCGATAGCCAATCCGGAATTCCCGCCCCCTTAATGAAAAAACCCGCCAGCGGCGGGTTCGTTCATGACTCGATGGTGCCCAGGAGAGGACTCGAACCTCCACGGGTCGCCCCGCTAGCACCTGAAGCTAGTGCGTCTACCAATTCCGCCACCTGGGCTCCGCCGGATGGCATTTGGTGCCAGTTCCGGGGGCGCGAACGATACTGGCCGCCATCGGGCGTGTCAACGCGCGCCTTGCATTCCACTGGCTGCCCGGCGACCCTGCCGCCCCACGACGAAGGATCCGGATGAAACGACGCAAGAGCACCAGCGGCCGTACCGACGCGCCCCGCAAGAACACCAGCGGCCGAACCAGCCCACCCCGCAAGGCCGGCGACGGGCGCACCGATGCGCCGCGCAAGGCCGGCAGCGGCCGCGCCGGCGTGCCACGCACGGCGGCAGCGGGCAAGCGCGCGCTCCCGGGCTTCCTGCCCGAACGGTTGCCGCCGCTGCCGCGCCGCAAGGGGGCGCCGGGTGGCCGCATCGACGATCCGCATGCCGAGCGCGAGGCCAGCCGCTACGAGCGGCCGATCCCGAGCCGCGAGGCGATCATCGCCCTGCTGGCCGACCATGGCGAGCTGATGAAGATCGAGCCGCTCGCCGCGGCGCTGCACCTCACCACGCCGCAGGATTTCGAGGCGCTCTCGCGCCGCCTCGGCGCGATGCTGCGCGATGGCCAGCTGATCCAGAACCGCCGCGGTGGCTACGGGGTGGCCAGCAAGCTGGACCTCATCCCCGGCGCCGTCATCGCCAATGCCGAAGGCTATGGTTTCCTGCGTCCGGACGAGGGCGGCGACGACCTGTACCTCTCGCCCGCCGAGATGCGCAAGGTGCTGCACGGCGACCGCGTGCTGGCGAGCGTCGTCGGGCTGGACCGGCGCGGGCGCCGGCAGGGTGCGATCGTCGAGGTGCTGGACCGCCGATCGCCGCGCCTGGTCGGGCGCATCATCGAGGACAACGGCCTGGTGCTGGTGAAGCCGGACGACCGCCGCCTGCACCAGGACGTCCTGATCCCGCCCGGCAAGGAACGTGGCGCGCGCTCGGGCCAGATCGTGGTAGCCGAGATCACCGACCCGCCCACCGCGCAGCGCGGCCCCGTCGGCTGCGTCCTCGCCGTGCTCGGCGAGCGGCTGGTGCCCTCGCTGGTGGTGGAAATGGCGATCGCCAGCCACGACCTGCCGCACGAATGGCCGGCCGCGGCGCTGGCCCAGGCTGCCGACGTGTCGCCTACGGTCTCCGCCGACGACGCCCGCGGTCGCACCGACCTGCGCCCGCTGCCGCTGGTGACGATCGATGGCGCCGACGCGCGCGATTTCGATGATGCCGTCTATGCCGAGCCGAACGGCCAGGGCTATCGACTCATCGTGGCCATCGCCGATGTCTCGCATTACGTGCGGCCGGACAGCGCGATCGATGCCGAGGCCTACAACCGGTCGACGTCGGTGTACTTCCCGGGCTTCGTGGTGCCGATGCTGCCGGAGACGCTCTCCAACGGCATCTGCTCGCTCAACCCCAAGGTCGATCGCCTGTGCATGGCCTGCGACATGCAGGTCGATGCGGACGGCGAGGTGGTGCGTTCGAAGTTCTATCCCGCGGTCATGCGTTCGCATGCCCGCCTGACCTACGACCGCGTGTGGCAGGCGATCGGCGACAAGGACGCCGATGCGCGCCAGGAACTCGCCGACGTGATGCCGCAGCTGAAGAACCTGCACCAGCTTTACCGCCTGCTGGCGAAGGCGCGCCAGCGCCGCGGCGCGATCGAGTTCACCAGCACGGAAGTCGAGTTCCGCCTCGGCCCCGGTGGCGAAGTGGTGCAGCTGGGCGCGTACGAACGCAACGATGCGCACAAGCTCATCGAGGAATGCATGATCGCCGCCAACGTCGAAGCGGCGAAGTTCATCCACCGCAAGCGCATCCCGGCGCCCTACCGCGTGCATGCGCCGCCGCCGGCATCCAAGTACGAGGACCTGCTCGAGTTCCTGCGCGAATTCAAGCTCACCCTGCCGCCGATCGAGAAGGTGACGCCGGGCGATTTCTCGGCGCTGCTCAGGAAGGTGCGCAAGCGCCCCGATGCCAGCCTGATCGAATCGGTGCTGCTGCGCTCGCAGAGCCTGGCCGTGTACCAGCCGAACGATCCGGGCCACTTCGGCCTCGGCCTCGAGTACTACACCCATTTCACCTCGCCGATCCGGCGCTACCCGGACCTGCTGGTGCACCGGGCCATCCGCTATGCCTGCAGCGGCGGCAAGCCGTCCGCCTACGAGTACAGCCCGAGCAACATGGCCAGCATGTGCGTGCACTGCTCGCACAACGAGCGGCGCGCCGACGAGGCCGAGCGCGACGTCGACGAACGCTACAAGTGCGCGTGGATGGAAAAGCACGTCGGCAGCGAGTTCGAGGGCATCGTCTCCGGCGTGACCTCATTCGGGCTGTTCGTCGAGCTGACGGAATCCAGGATCAGCGGCCTCGTGCACATCACCCAGCTGCCGAACGACTACTACCACTTCGACGCGACCCGCCGCCTGCTGAAGGGCGAGCGCCGCGGGCTGGTGTTCCGCCTGGGCGACGAGGTGCGCGTGCAGGTGCTGCGTGCGAGCCTGGAGGATCGCAAGATCGACTTCCGGCTGGTAGCGGCGCATTGAGGTTTGCGCGCCGCGCGCCGGCCGCCCGCGCGTGGTGCGGCCGGCACCCGGTGAATCCGGATTCCCGTGCCGGCCGGCGGCCTCCGGCCGACGCCACCGCGCCTGCATGGATCGCTGCGCGGGCGCCATCCCGCGCATGCGTCGGCGATACACTGCAAGCCCCTGCGGAAACAGCCTTCCATGAGCGACCTCCTGATTGGCATCCATGCGGTCGATGCCGCGCTGACGCACGATGCGGGCAACCTCGTCGAGCTCTACATCGAAGCAGGCACCCAGAACGCGCGGTTGAAGGAACTGGGCGAGCGTGCGCGCGAGATGGGCGTGAAGCCGCACGCGCGCGACCGCGCCGCGCTCGACCGCATGACGGGTGGCGCACGCCACCAGGGCGTGGTCGCGCGCTACAAGGCCCCGGCGCCGTTGCCCGAATCCGCACTCGAGGGCCTCGCCGGGGCGGCGGGTCGCACGGCCCTGTTCCTGGTGCTCGACGGCATCACCGATCCGCACAACTTCGGCGCCTGCCTGCGCAGCGCCGAAGCCGCCGGCGTGACGGCGGTGGTGGTGCCCAAGGACCGCGCGGTGGGGGTGACGCCGACCGTCCGGCGCGCGTCCGCCGGTGCCGCCGACCGCGTGCCGATCGTTTCCGCCACCAACCTCGCCCGCGCGCTGAGGCACCTGAAGAATGCCGGCGTCTGGCTGGTGGGCCTCGCCGGCGATGCACCGCAGTCGCTGTATGCGCTGGACCTCGAGGGGCCGGCGGCCATCGTCCTCGGCAGCGAGGGCGAAGGCCTGCGGCGGCTCACCCGGCAGCACTGCGATTTCCTCGCGCGCATCCCGATGCGCGGCGACATCGACAGCCTCAACGTGTCGGTGAGCGCCGGCATCGCCCTGTTCGAGGCGTTGCGCCAGCGGCCTGCCTGAGGGCCGCGGGCTGCGGCTTGCACGGACGCGCGCCTTGGCGATACTGCGCGCTTTCACACGGAGACGACCATGAACCACAGCGGCGGCTGCCATTGCGGACGCATTGCCTTCGACGTCGAGATGGACCTCGGCAAGGTGATCTCCTGCAACTGTTCGATCTGCACCAGGCGCGGTTACCTGCTGGCCTTCGTGCCTGCCGACAAGGTGACCCTGCGCACGCCCGAAAGCGACATGGCGACCTACACCTTCAACACGCACCGCATCCGGCACCTGTTCTGCCCCACCTGCGGCGTCGGGCCGATGGGCCGGTCGATGAGCCCGGACGGCGTCGATACGTACGCGATCAACGTGCGCTGCCTCGAAGGGGTCGATCTGGCGGCGCTCGACATCCAGCCGCACGACGGCCGCAGCAGCTGAAAACCCGGCCGTGCGGGGCCTGACACGGGGCTGTGGCATGATCGCAGTGCCGCCGCATGCCGTTCCTGGCCTTGCCGATCCGATCTTCCACTCCTCCTGCCGGACCACCCGATGAGCCTCGCCGCCGCCCGTCTTTCCGCCCTTCCGCTGGCGGCGCTTGCGCTGGCCACCGCCCCGGCCCTTGCCGCCCGCATCGATCCCGGCCTGCTGGCGCAGGCCAGGGCGGACGGTCGCGTCGAGGTGCTGCTGGTGATGGCCGACCAGGAGCGCCCGCTGCTGGCGCCGCTCGCCCCGGACGCCGATTACCGGCTGCGCCGCCAGGCGCTGATGGAAGCCCTGCGTGACCGCGCCCAGGCGAGCCAGGCGGGTCTCCGGCAGTGGCTCACATCGCGCGGAGCGCCGTATCGGCCGTACTGGATCCGCAACGTGGTGTGGGCGGCGCTGGACGGCAGCGAACTCGCGGCATTGGCGCAGCGCAGCGACGTCGCTCGCGTCGCAGCGAACCCGCACATTCCACTGCGCCTGCCAGCGCCGGTAGCAGGCACGCAGGAAGCAGCCGGGCCGGAGGCGGTGGCCTGGGGCGTGGCGATGATCGATGCACCGGCCGTGTGGGCCGCCGGATACGACGGCCAGGGTGTCGTCATCGCCGGCCAGGACACCGGCTACCAGTGGGATCACCCGGCCCTCAAGGCCCACTACCGCGGCTGGGACGGCAGCGTCGCCGACCACGACTACAACTGGCACGATGCCATCCACGACGGTTCCACCAGCTGCGGCATCGATTCGCCGTTCCCCTGCGACGACTGGGGCCACGGCACCCACACCGCCGGCACGTTTGCCGGTGGTGACGGCGGCGCCAACCAGATCGGCGTCGCCCCCGGCGCGAAATGGATCGGCTGCCGCAACATGGGCGCGGGCTTCGGCACGCCCGCGCGCTACATCGAATGCATGCAATGGCTGCTCGCGCCGACCGACCTGGCGGGCGACAACCCGCGCCCGGACCTCGCGCCGGACATCGTCAGCAACTCGTGGACCTGCATCCCCTCCGAAGGCTGCACCGTCGGCGACGAGATTGCCGGCGCGGTCGATGCGCTGGTCGAGGCAGGCATCTTCTTCGTCGCGGCAGCGGCGAACGAAGGGCCCTCGTGCGGTTCCATCCTCTATCCGCCGGCCACCTACGATGGCAGTTTCGTGATCGGCGCCACCGACAGCGACGACGCGCTGGCGGGTTTTTCCAGTCGCGGCCCGGTCGCCGGCAGCAGCCTGGTGCGTCCGGACGTCTCGGCGCCGGGTGTCGATGTCCGCTCCGCGGTGCCGGGCAACGGCTATGACTGGATGAGCGGCACCAGCATGGCGACGCCGCATGTGGCGGGTGCGGCGGCGCTCCTGATGTCGGTCGATCCGTCGCTGAAGGGGCATCCCGCCGAGGTTGCGGAACTGCTGCGCAGCACCGCGGTCCGCGAGGGCATCACCGACCCGTACAACAGCGGCTGCGGCGGGCTGACGATGGCGGACTGGCCCAACTACCAGGCGGGGTACGGGCGCATCGACGTGTATGCCGCCGCGGTCGCTGCCGGGCTCGGCAGCGTCGCCGACACCGTGTTCGAGGACGGGTTCGATGGAGCGCCGGGGCGCTGACCGCGAGGCCCCGTCGCCCGCGTCGGCAGATGCCGACGCGCTGGTCGTGGCGATCTCCTCGCGCGCGCTGTTCGACCTCGGCGACAGCCACGAGCTGTTCGAGAAGGAAGGGGTGGATGCGTTCGCCCGCTACCAGATCGAGCGCGAGGACGACCTGCTATCGCCCGGCATCGCCTTCCCGCTGGTGCAGAAGCTGCTGGCGCTGAACCACGCTGCGGAGGCGCCGCGGGTCGAGGTGATCCTGCTGTCGCGCAACTCGGCCGATACAGGGCTGCGCATCTTCAACTCCATCGAGCACTACGGCCTCGGCATCGCGCGCGCGGCGTTCACGCGCGGCCAGCCGACCTTTCCGTACGTGCATGCCTTTGGCGCCGACCTGTTCCTCTCCGCCAATCCGGACAGTGTCGCGCAGGCGCTCTCTGCCGGCATCGCGGCCGCCACGATCCTGCCGTCGAAGGCGCCGCAGAAGCGCTCCGAACAGTTGCGCATCGCCTTCGACGGCGACGCGGTGCTGTTCGGCGACGAGTCCGAGCGCATCTCGGAAGAGGGTGGCATCGACGCCTTCCACCGCCACGAGACCGAGCGCGTGCTCGAGCCGCTCTCGGGCGGCCCCTTCCGCGGTTTCCTCGATGCGTTGCACCGCCTGCAGGCCGCGTTCCCGAGCGAGGCCTCGCCGATCCGCACCGCACTCGTTACCGCGCGCTCCGCGCCGGCACACAAGCGCGTCATCCTGACGCTGCGCCAGTGGGGCGTGCGCATCGACGAGGCGCTGTTCCTCGGCGGCCGCTCCAAGGGGCCGTTCCTGGAGGCGTTCGGGGCGGATATCTTCTTCGACGATTCCAGCGTCAACGTCGAATCGGCGCGCCAGCATGTGGCAACGGGGCATGTGCCGCGCGGCAGCCCGGTGCGATCGGCGTGACGCCGGGGTCCATCCGCGTCGCCGTTCAACATGCCGGCATCGCGCAGGAGAGGACGATGACGCCCGCAGTCGAGATCCTCGAAACGGACGATGGCGCGACGCGCGCCGCCGCCTTGTTCCGGCGTCGCTACGGCGTCGATCCGCCAGCCTTCCCGCACCACGTGCTGGCTTTTGACCGAGGTCCCGGCGTGAGCGATGAACCAGTCTGCTACATCCACTTCACGGCGATGGACGGCCTGCTGCTCGGCGGCGGCGCCTGCGTCGACGACCGCGCCCTGCGCCGCATGGATCCGGCCACGCGCGCGGACATCCGCAAGGCGGGCGGCCTCTACCGCATGACGCTGGACTGGGCGGTGCGCCACTTCGCCCCGTCCTGGCCCGCCATCTTCGGCTACTGCGGCGACCCGCTCGCCGAACGCATCGACCTCGCCGCCGGCTTCGAACGCACCCGCCACCCGCACCTGCTGGTCCACTGGACCCGCGCGCTGCCGGATGCGGATCGCGAGCGCCTGGTGGCGCAGGCCCAGGCGATCGGGCCGTTCTGACAGCATTGGCCTCAGTCAAATCGCGTCCGCCATCCGATGGGCGTCGCGACCGGCCAGCCCGCGGTCGCGCTTGCAGCGCTCCGACGAAAAGCCCGTGCTGTCGTAGGAGCGGCGCAGCCGCGATCGCGAAACTTCGCGTGCGACGAACGCACCGATTGTGGTCGCGACCGGCCAGCCCCCGGTCGCGCTTGCAGCGCTCCTACGAAAAGCCCGTGGCGACTGCCGGTCCTGTTGCATCGATGGGTCTTCCGGTACTTGTCACCCCGGGCCCGCGTCATCCAGCAGCCGCTCCAGTTCGGCCGGCGACGTCCAGTCGCGGCCGCACACGTAGCGGGGCAGGTGCCAGCGGTTGCTGCCGGCTTCGACGGGAGCGGGCAAGGTACCGAATGCGGCGCGCAGGCGGTGTTCGCTGGCGTGGCGAGGCAGGTAATCGCGCACCAGGTAGTCGTTCGCCTCGCCGTAGGGGAAGGCAAACAGGGTGGCTCGATGCGGCGCGAGGTGCGCATCGAGCCAGTCGCTGGCCTGGCGGATCTCGGCGTCGGCGTCAGGCCAGGTTTCGATGGCGTGGAAACTGCCCTTGCGCTGGTCGCGTTGGGCGGTGGTCGGCAGGGTCGCGTGGTTGTGGTCCCAGCTGTGGCTCTCGATGGCGAGCAGCCCCTCGTTCGCGGCGTCGCGCCACCAGTCGTCGCCCCACCAGCCGCGGCCGGCGAGGCAGGTC
>JAEZQS010000182.1 GCA_023412995.1 Pseudomonadota bacterium | reverse complement strand
CAGCGGGGCATCGCGGGTCAGTCGGCCGAGCGCGGCCGCCAGCGCATCGCTGTCGCCGGGCGGCACGAACAGGGCCGCGTCGCGCCAGAGTTCGCGCAGCGATGGGATGTCGCCCAGGACGAGCGCGCAGCCGGCCATGGCGGCTTCCAGCACCGACAAGCCGAACGGTTCGTAACGGGCCGGCAGCGCGTAGATGCCGGCCTCGGCGTAGGCCTCGGCCATCTCGCCCTCGTCCAGGCGCCCCAGCCATTCGACGCCGGCAAGCCCGGCTTCGCTGCCGTCGGGGTGGCGCGTCTCGCCGGCCACGGCCACCGGCCAGTCCACGCGTGGCGCGACCTTTGCCAGCGCGGCGACGTTCTTGCCCTCGTCCCACAGGCGACCGGCCGATAGCACGCGCTCGCGCTTGGGCGCCGGCGGGTAGTCTTCGGGGCGGCGGCCGTTATGGATCACCAGGCGCCGCGGCAGCGGTCCGTACAGGCGGTCGATGTCGGCCAGCATGGCGTAGGTTGGCGCGACCACGAGGCGCGCATGGCGCAGGCCGCGGGTGACCGCGTCGCGGTAGGCGGCCCAGCGCGGCGGCGCCATCGTGCCGTGCACGTGGGCGTGCCAGGAATACAAGCACGAATGCGCCACCACCAGGGACGGCACCCGCCACGGCAGGTCGCCATGACCGTAATGGTTGAGGTGGACGATGTCCGGCTCCCAGCGATCGGCCAGCGCCAGTAGCCATTCACCGGCAGCGGCCTGGGCGGTGCGCGTCTCGTCGACCCATTCGAGGGGAAAGTCACCGTGCTCGACGGTCAAGCCCGGTAGGCGCGCGGCGGCCCGCCGCTGCGGCGCGCTGGCGGGCGTGCCGAGTGTCGCCAGCAGCGTCTCGACCCCGTGCTCGCCCAGCCCGCGGGCCAGTTCGAGCGCATAGGACCAAACGCCGCCGACGGTGTCGGCCGTCATCATTACGCGCCGGACAGGCATGCCATCCCTGCCGCCGCCGGATGTCCCGGCGCGGTGCCGGAGCTGGACTGCAGCCACGCGAACAGGTCACCCACGCCATCGCGCGCGGCGATGTGCGCACGCCAGCCGGTGGCTTCGGTGAAGCGGCCGGTGTCGGAAACGTAGTAGCGCTGGTCGCCCGGGCGCCAGTCGGCCATGCGCACCTCCGGGTAGTGGCCGGTGAGGTCCTCGATCCAGCCGAGGAGCTGCAGCAGGCTGATGGTGTTGGCGGGCCCGCCACCCAGGTTGAACACCTGCCCGGACAGCCGGTCGAGGTGGCGTTCGGCCGCCAGGTAGGCCGCGACGACGTCGTTCACATGCAGGATGTCGCGCACCTGCATGCCGTCGCCATACAGCGTGATCGGCCGGCCCTGCAGCGCGCGGATCAGGAAATGCGCCACCCAGCCCTGGTCTTCGGTGCCGAACTGGTGCGGGCCGTAGATGCAGCTCATGCGGAACACCACCGAGGGCACGCCCATGCAGCGTGCGTAGTCGTGCACGTACTGGTCGGCGCCGCCCTTGGAGCAGCCGTAGGGGCTGTGGAAATCGAGCGGCCGGTCCTCGCCGATGCCGCGCGCGCGCAGGTCGGAATCGACCGGTTGGTAGCGCCCGTTGGCGGCCTCCAGCACGACGTCGTCGAGGCCGCCATACACCTTGTTGGTCGAGGCGAAGATGACGCCCGGTACCTCCGGCTGGCGGCGCGCGGCCTCGAGCAGGTTGAGGGTGCCGCCGAGGTTGATGTCGAAATCGGTAAAGGGGTCTTCGAGGCTGGAGGTGACGGCCACCTGCGCGGCGAAGTGGAACACCTGGGTCGCGCCTGCGACCACGCGGCAGACCGCGTCGCGGTCGCGCAGGTCGCACTCGACGAACTCGATCGCTTCGCCGAACTCGCCCGTCAGCCACGCCAGGTTGCGCTCGACCCCCGCGCGCGACAGGTTGTCGGCGATGCGCACGCGGCGTCCTTCGCCGGCGAGCCGCGCCGCGAGGTTGCAGCCGATGAAGCCGGCGCCGCCGGTGACCAGCGTGCAGGGTGTGGTCGTCATGGCAGCCTCCGCTCGTGCTCCGGCCTCACAGCGTCAGTCCACGCCGTTCGAGTTCCTGTGCCGCTTCGCCGACGCGGTCCACTGCGGAGGCCTGCGGCAGCCAGCCGACCAGCTCGGCCAGGCCATCCTCGAGCGACACCGCCGGCCGGTAGCCCAGCACGTCGGCCGCCAGCGAGATGTCGGCGACGCAGTGGCGGATGTCGCCGACGCGGTAGCGCCCGGTGACTTCCGCCTGTACCGGCGTGTCCATCACCTGCGCCATGCGGCGCGCGATCTCTTTGATGGTGTAGGCGTGGCCGCTGCCGATGTTGAACACGCGCCCGGCGGCATTGGGGGCGCCATACGCCAGCCGGCAGGCGCGCGCGATGTCGTGCACGCTGACGAAGTCGCGCTGCTGCTCGCCATCCTCGAACACCAGCGGCGGCTTGCCGTTGAGGTAGCGCGAGGCGAAGATCGCCAGCACCCCGGTATAGGGATTGGACAAAGCCTGGCGTGGACCGTACACGTTGAAGAAGCGCAGGGCCGTGGTCGGGATGCCGTAGGCCTCGCCGATCATCAGGCACATCCGTTCCTGGTCGTACTTGGAGAGCGCATAGACCGAGGAAAGGTCCGGCTGCTTGTCCTCCGGCGTCGGCCGCGGCGGCCGCCCCCCCC
>JAEZQS010000177.1 GCA_023412995.1 Pseudomonadota bacterium | reverse complement strand
GGGCGCCGCGGCGCCCGCCGCGCAGCCGGGACGGAGCCGGTGGATCGCTGGTCAGTATCGCGGTGACCAGCGCAGCGGTTTCGACCACGCCGGCGTGCGGCGGTACCCCGGCGACGAGTTCGTAGAGGAGCACGCCGAGCGCGTGGATATCGCTCGCCACGCTGCCGTCGCGCTCCGTGCCGGCCACCTGCTCCGGCGACGCGTAGCGCAGCGTCATCTGGCCCGTGCCGGTGGTGGTGATGGCTTCGTCGCCGGACAGGCGTGCGATGCCGAAATCCAGCAGGCGCGGCTCGTCGCCCGATTCGACGAGGATGTTGCCGGGCTTGAGGTCGCGATGGACCACCAGTTGCCGGTGCGCATGGGCGACGGCCAGGGCGACCTTGCGCAAGAGACGCACGCGATCGGCCAGGGCGATGCCCGACCGGCGCACGTACGCGTCCAGCCGCTCGCCATCGACGTAGGCGGTGGCAAGCCACGGCGCGCCCGCGGCATCGGTTCCGCCATCGACGAGCGCCGCAATGTGCGGATGGTGCAGCGATGCAAGGATGCGCCGTTCGCGTTCGAAGCGACGGCGGCTGTCGGCGTCCCAGCCTGCATGCGCGATCTGCTTGACTGCCACCCGCTGCACGGCACCGCCCAGTTCCCGCTCCGCCAGCCACACCCGACCCATGCCACCGCGACCGATCTCGCGCAGCACGCGGTAACCCGGCAATGCTGGCCCAGCCGGGGTCACAGTGCACCGATCCAGCAGCGGCACGGCGCGATCGCGCGCGTCCCACTGCGCGCGCAGACGGGAGGCCAGCACGGGGTCCCGCGCGGCGAGCCCAGCCAGGCGATCCTCGCGCGCGTCGGGCTCCAGTTCCAGCAGTTCGAACCAGATCTGCTTTGCGTGCTGGTAGCTGGTTTCGGACATGGAACCTCTCGCCACGGGCGCCGATTGTGGGGGCGCGGCGGCCGCTTGTCAGGCCGGCGTCGCCTCAGCGCCTGCGCGCATCGTCGAAGACGAGCGTGAAGCGGCCGTCGCGCATCGCCTGGCTGGAGGCCGGTGCCGGCGCGCAATGGCCGTGGAGTTCGAAGCGGCCCTCGATCCGCGTCGGTTCGATGCGTGTCAGTTCCACGTAGCTGCCGCTGCCGATCGCATGCTTGCAGCCAAGCACCTCGTAGGTGGCGTGTGCCGCACCCGGAATGGCATGGCGCCCAGGGGCCGAGGCCCTGACGCGGATCTCGAGGTCGGCCTTTTCCGCATCGGCGGGGCCGAAGTGTTGGGCGTGCAGCGTGAGTTCGCCGCCCTCGTACCGGTAGTCGAAGCGATCCGGTGCATCCCACTGCATCACGTAGAAGCGGACGCTGAAGTGCGCGCGTGCCTTGGCAGCCGCCGAAGGCACGCCATCTGCCGGTGGGGCGGCCCAAGCCGGCAGCGTGGCGAAAGCGACCGCGATGGCGAACATGGCGTCGGGGAAGTGCCGCACGAGGGTTCTCCTGGCAGTGAAGGCGCGACCCGCAGTACGCATTGCGGCGGCGCTTCCTCCGGCCCGGTTCCCCCGCCTCCGCTGCTCCTGCTCAATCGGCGAGCTGCTGCTTCAGCCAGGCACTCGCGAAGGCCCACTCCCGGTTCACGGCAGACGGGTGGATGTCCATCGCCCGCGCGGTCTCGTCGATGGTCAGGCCCGCGAACACGCGCAGTTCCACCACGCTGGCTGCACGCGCGTCCAGCCTGGCAAGGGCTGCAAGGGCGTCGTCCAGGGCCAACAGCTCCGCAGGCGATGCCGTGGCGGCGGCATCGTGGTCGCCCAGAAGCAGCGGCGCCACGCCGGCGCCGCGCTTGTCCGCCAGCTTGCGACGCGCGCGGTCCACCAGCACCTGGCGCATCGCGCGCGCGACGATCCGCGCGAAATGGCGGCGGTCGTCGGCCGCGGGCGCGCGCGCGGCGAGCGTCAGCTTGATCAATGCATCGTTGAGGAGCGCCGTGGGCTGCAGCGTGTCATGGCCCGACTCGCTGCGCAGCACCACCGCCGCCAGGCGCCTGAGCTCGGCGTAGAGGCGCGTGAAGACCAGGTCGCGTGCGTGGTCGTCGCCATCCTGCCATTGGCGGATCCAACCGGTGATGTCATCCGCCGATACGTCCATCGCTCCAGCATACGGGAATCGCGCCGCGGTGTGCGCGACGTGCGCCACGCCCGATCCGGCGGCTGGCGCGGCGGCGAACACGGCGCGGAGTGGCACGCCGCCCCTTTCACCGCAGCGCGTGCGCGTGCGCCGCCGGGGCCGCGACGAGGGAGTCGAATCCGTCCTCGAAGAGGGCGTCGCGGGTCGAGAACCGTCCGACGACCACATCCGATTCGCCTCCGGGCAGGCAATCGGCTCGCGCACTCGCCACGAAAACGGGCACCCCACCCCAGGTGCTCACGCGGGCCATCGCCTGCACCGGGATGCAGCCGGCGGGTGTTCCGGGGATCGCCACGATGGCCGCGCCGCCGTCGGCGAACGTGGCGTCCACCGCATCTTCCGCCGCGCTCGCCCCGATCGCGGCGCGCGCGAAGTAGAGGCCGTCATGGGAGGTCGTTCCTCCATACAGCACCTTGCCATCCGGCAGGGAAAGAAGACCCGATGCGACACTGTCCGCCATCGACGCGCCCCCCGCCGGGGCGGGCAGCACCACGTCCGACGTTCCTCCACCGCGCAGCACGAGCAACGTCGGGAGCGCTGGACCCGAGGGATTCAGGCGCACGGCTGACAGCACCATCACGTCGGGCTCGATCATGCGTCCGCCGTTGATCCGCAGCGTGACACCGTAATCCGCCTCACCCAGGATCGGGGTCGATCCATCCAGGGTCACGCCGTTGAGATGCATGCGGAACCACGGCGCCGACACATCGGCGACGTAGCCACCCGCGATCCACAGGTCGCCGCTCGTCGCGTAGCCGGCGCTGGCAATGTAGGCACCTCGCGGAAACACCGTCTGGTCGAAGATGCGCGCATCGCGAAGCGTCCCGTCCTGGCGCACCCGCAACAGGGCCGCGCGCCCATAGGATTGCTCGTCGGCCGCCAGCGTGCCACCAAGCAGGAGTTCGCCACCCGGCCCGCGATCCATGCCGCGAAGCGACAATGCGCCGGCATTGGCGCCGGGCAGCGACGACACCACGATCGACAGGCGTCCGCCGTTGCCGAACGCGGCATCCGGCTGCCCGTCGTGACGGAAGCGCAATACCTCGACCGTGCCGTTCCAGCCGCCGTAGGCGATCTCGACGCTTCCATCCAGCAGGCACAGGCTGCGCGGGAGGGTCTGCCCCGGCATTTCAACCACCGGCTCCACCCGCCCGCCATCGCCGAACGCGGGGTCCAGCGTGCCGTCGCGGCGCACGCGTGCCAGCATCAGCGTCGGTGGATCCATGCGCATGCTGATGGTGACTTCCGTATCCTTCGGCCCCGGGCAAAGGCCGATGGCGCGGTCGTCGCGCGGCGCACCCGCCGCCGAATCGATCCGCACCAGGCCTGCTTCGCCGAAGGAAGGATCGAGCAGCGGGGCGCCGGCCTGGACGGCACAAGCGAAAGCCAGGGCAGCCGCCGCGATGCAGGCGGAAACAAGCGTGCGCAACATGGTCGATCTCCTCGGCAGCACGGGCAAGGGCGACCCGCCGAGTGCAGTACGCAGCGCGGGCGTGTTTTCTCCTAGGCCGTTGTCCGGACACCGCGAAGGCATCAGCGCATCTCCATGTAGCTGAGGAGGTCGATGGAGTGGGTG
>JAEZQS010000334.1 GCA_023412995.1 Pseudomonadota bacterium | reverse complement strand
TCGTCCTTACCGTCGTCGTGCCGGGGCACCGGTGCGACCGCTGATGCGCTCCGGCGCGGAGGTGTGTGTTGCTGACCGAGTACCTGCCGGTCCTGCTGTTCCTCGCGGTTTCCGCCGTGGTCGGCATCGCGCTGATCCTGGTCGGCAACCTGCTCGGACCGAGCCGTCCCGGCGCCGACAAGCTCGCGCCCTACGAGTGCGGCTTCGAGGCGTTCGAGGACACGCGCATGCGCTTCGACGTGCGCTACTACCTGATCGCCATCCTGTTCATCATCTTCGACCTGGAAATCGCGTTCGTCTTCCCGTGGGCGACGGTGTTTTCCAGCCTCGGCCTGTTCGGGCTCATCGAGATGGGGCTGTTCCTGTCCCTGCTCGTGCTCGGCTTCGTCTACGTGTGGAAGAAGGGGGCGCTGGAATGGGAATGAACCCGGTCCGCCGCCGCCCGCTGCAGGGAGGCGTGGCATGAGCCTGGTCTCGCGCATTGCCGACACGATGCACAACCCGGCGCCGGTCGATGTCGTCGACGACATCCTGCGTCAGGACGACGCCAACCCGCTGCTGCAGCGCGGTTTCGCCACCGCGCGCCTGGACGAACTGGTCAACTGGGCGCGCACCGGCTCGATGTGGCCGATGACGTTCGGCCTTGCCTGCTGCGCGGTCGAGATGATGCACGCGGGCGCCGCGCGCCTCGACCTCGACCGCTACGGCGTCATCTTCCGTCCGAGCCCGCGCCAGTCCGACGTGATGATCGTCGCCGGCACCCTGGTCAACAAGATGGCGCCGGCGCTGCGCCGGGTGTACGACCAGATGGCCGAGCCCAAGTGGGTGATCTCGATGGGCAGCTGCGCCAACGGCGGCGGCTACTCCCACTATTCCTACGCGGTGGTGCGCGGCTGCGATCGCATCGTGCCGGTGGACATCTACGTGCCCGGCTGCCCGCCCACGGCCGAAGCGCTGATCCACGGCATCCTGCAGCTGCAGAAGAAGATCCGCCGCACCAACACCATTGCACGCTGAGGCCGGCCGATGACCCAGACCACGCCAGTCACTGGCCAGGCGGCCCTCGCGCAGCAGCTCGAGGCGCGGCTCGGCCCGATGCTGGTGCGCCTCGACCAGGCGCACGGCGAGACCACCATCGAGGTGCTGCCGGAAAACTGGCTGGCCGTCGCCACGCTCCTGCGCGACGAGCCGGAGTTCGGCTTCGGGCAGCTGATGGACCTGTGCGGCGTGGACTACCTCTCGTGGGGCAAGGACGAGTGGAAGACCGGCGACGCCACTTTCGAGGGCTTTTCGCGCGGCGTCGAGGGCAAGGGACCGGGGCGCTTCGGCTGGCCCGATCGCCCGCAGGGCGGGCACGCGGCGCGCCGCTTCGCGGTGGTGGCGCACCTGCTTTCCCTCGCCCGCAACCAGCGCCTGCGGCTGCGCACCTTCTGCCACGACGATTCGCTGCCGTCGGTTCCGTCGCTCATCGGCGTGTGGATCGGCGTGGACTGGTTCGAGCGCGAGGCGTTCGACCTCTTCGGCATCGCCTTCGAGGGGCATCCGGACCTGCGCCGCATCCTCACCGACTACGGCTTCGTCGGTCACCCGTTCCGCAAGGACTTCCCGCTGATCGGCAACGTCGAGGTGCGCTACGACCCGGAGAAGAAGCGCGTGGTGTACGAGCCGGTCACGTCGGTCGAGCCGCGCGTGCTTGTGCCGCGCACGATCCGCGACGATTCCCGCTACGAGCAGGCGCACGCCGAGCGCAAGATCGAGGGTTATCCCTGACCATGCAGGAAATCCGCAACTACACGATGAACTTCGGGCCACAGCATCCGGCGGCCCATGGCGTGCTGCGCCTGGTGCTCGAGATGGACGGCGAGACCGTGGTGCGCGCCGACCCGCACATCGGCCTGCTGCACCGGGCGACCGAGAAGCTGGCCGAATCCAAGCCGTTCAACCAGTCGATCGGCTACATGGACCGGCTCGACTACGTCTCGATGATGTGCAACGAGCACGCCTACGTGCGCGCCATCGAGAACCTGTGCGGGGTGGAGGTTCCGCCGCGCGCGCAGTGGATCCGCACCATGTTCGACGAGATCACGCGGATCCTGAACCACCTGATGTGGATCGGATCGAACGGCCTCGACCTCGGCGCGATGGCGGTGTTCCTGTACGCCTTCCGCGAACGCGAGGAGCTGATGGACTGCTACGAGGCGGTCTCCGGCACGCGCATGCACGCGACCTACTACCGGCCGGGCGGCGTGTACCGCGACCTGCCCTCGACGATGCCGAAGTACGCCGAATCGCGCTGGCACAAGGGCAAGGACCTTGCCCGCATCAACAGCTGGCGCGAAGGGTCGCTGCTGGACTTCATCGACGCCTTCACGGCCGACTTCCCGCGCCGGGTGGACGAATACGAGGAACTGCTGACCGACAACCGCATCTGGAAGCAGCGCACGGTCGACATCGGCATCGTGCCGCCGGAACAGGCGATTGCGTGGGGCATGTCCGGGCCGATGCTGCGCGGCTCCGGCGTCGAATGGGACCTGCGCAAGAAGCAGCCGTACGCGAAATACGCCGAGGTGGACTTCGACATCCCGGTCGGCGTGAAGGGCGACTGCTATGACCGCTACCTCGTGCGGGTGGAGGAGATGCGCCAGTCCAACCGCATCATCCGCCAGTGCGTGGACTGGCTGCGAGCGAACCCGGGTCCGGTGATGGTGCGCAACTACAAGGTCGCACCGCCTTCGCGTGTCGAGATGAAGGACGACATGGAAGCGCTGATCCACCACTTCAAGCTTTTCAGCGAAGGCTACTGCGTCCCCGAGGGCGAAACCTACGCCGCGGTCGAGGCGCCCAAGGGCGAGTTCGCCTGCTACCTGGTTTCCGACGGCGCCAACAAGCCGTTCC
This sequence comes from Pseudomonadota bacterium, assembly GCA_023412995.1. Lineage (GTDB taxonomy): Bacteria > Pseudomonadota > Gammaproteobacteria > Xanthomonadales > Rhodanobacteraceae > Dokdonella_A. The sequence continues at coordinate 4,656 of JAEZQS010000334.1, read as the reverse complement.
GCCTCAAGTGCCGCGCCCCCAGCTTCGCCCACCTGTCCTCGATGGACGCCTTCGTCAGCGGCCACATGCTGGCCGACGTGGTCGCCATGATCGGCACCTACGACGTGGTGTTCGGGGAGGTGGACCGGTGAACGGCCGGGAATGGGGAATGGGGAATGGGGAATGGGAAGAGCCCGCCGAGGGCGCCTGCCGGCGCGCCACGCCTGCGACAAGCGCTGAAAGGCGCAGCAGCGCGCCATTGCGGTTTCCGATTCGCCATTCCCCGGTCCCGGCTTTCGAACCATTCCCCATTCCCCATTCCCCATTCCCGCTCCCAATGCCATGAAAGCCACCGGCAGCTGGCCCGAAATCAAGGATGTCGATCCGCTCGAGGTGCTCGCGGAGGGCACGCGGCGGCACATCGACCACTGGGTGGCGAAGTTCCCGGCCGACCGCAAGCGCTCGGCGCTGATCCAGGGGCTGTGGGCGGCGCAGGAGCAGAACGGCGGCTACCTCACGGATGCGCTGATCATCGCGGTCACGCGCTACCTCGGCGTGCCGCAGGTGTGGGGCTACGAGGTGGCGACGTTCTACTCGATGTTCGAGACGGCGCCGGTCGGCCGCCACAACGTCGCGATCTGCACCAACATCTCGTGCTGGCTGAATGGCGCGGCCGACATCGTGCGCCACTGCGAGCAGAAGTACGGCATCACCCTGGGCCAGAGCAGCGCGGACGGCCGCATCTACCTCAAGAACGAGGAGGAGTGCCTGGCGGCGTGCTGCGGCGCGCCGATGATGGTGGTCGATGGCCACTACCACGAGAACCTGACGATCGAGAAGGTCGACCGGATCCTCGACGGGCTGGAATAGCCGGCACGGTCCCCGCGCGAGCGCGACGGACCCGGCGACAGGACAGGTAACAGGGCGCGCGCGAGTGCGCTCCTGCAAAGAACACGGCAAGGCAGACATGGCATACGGTCCCGCACCCAAGGAACACCAGGTCGTCTACACCACGCTGCATTTCGAGCAGCCGTGGACGTACGACAATTACCTGGCCGTCGGCGGCTACCAGGCCTGGCGGCGCATCCTGGCGGAAAAGCCGGACCCGGCCTCGATCGTCGAGGAGGTCAAAAAAAGCGGCCTGCGCGGGCGCGGCGGCGCCGGTTTCCCAACCGGCCTCAAGTGGTCCTTCATGCCCAAGGGCACGATGCAGAAGTACATCCTCTGCAACTCCGACGAGTCCGAGCCCGGCACCTGCAAGGATCGCGACATCCTGCGCTTCAATCCCCATGCGGTGATCGAGGGCCTGGCGATCGCCTGCTACGCCACCGGGTCGAGCGTGGCCTACAACTACTTGCGCGGCGAGTTCCACCACGAACCGTTCGAGCACGTGGAGCAGGCGCTGGCCGACGCGCGCGCGGCGGGTCTGCTCGGCAGCAACATCCTCGGCAGCGGCATCGACGTCGAGATACACAATGCGCTGGGTGCGGGCGCCTACATCTGCGGCGAGGAAACCGCGCTGATGGAATCGCTCGAGGGCAAGAAGGGCATGCCGCGCTTCAAGCCGCCGTTCCCGGCCAACTTCGGCCTGTACGGCAAGCCGACCACCATCAACAACACCGAGACCTATGCCTCGGTACCGGCGATCCTGCGCAATGGCGCGGACTGGTTCCTCAACCTCGGCAAGCCCAACAACGGCGGGCCGAAGGTGTTTTCCGTGTCCGGCCACGTCAACCGGCCGGGCAACTACGAGGTGCGCCTGGGCACGCCGTTTTCCGAGCTGCTGGACATGGCGGGCGGGGTGCGCAACGGGCACCGCCTGAAGGCGGTCATCCCCGGCGGCTCCTCGATGCCGGTGCTCCCGGGCGACACCATGATGCAGCTGACGATGGACTACGACGCGATCCAGAAGGCCGGTTCCGGCCTCGGCTCGGGTGCGGTCATCGTCATGGACGAGACCACCTGCATGGTGCGCGCGTGCCAGCGCATCGCGCGCTTCTACTTCGCAGAATCCTGCGGCCAGTGCACCCCCTGCCGCGAGGGCACCGGCTGGATGTACCGCATGCTCACCCGCATCGTCGCCGGCAATGCCGAACAGCGCGACCTCGAGATCCTGCGCCAGGCCGCCGGCCAGATCGAAGGCCACACCATCTGCGCCTTCGGCGAGGCGGCGGCGTGGCCCGTGCAGGGCATGCTGCGCCATTACTGGAACGAGTTCGAATACTTCATCACGCACAAGCGCTCGATGGTGGACGCGCCGGCGGGGGTGGCCGCATGACCATGATCCATCGATCCTCGCGCCGCGAACCGTGCACAGGCAACAGGGGACCCGAGCGGCAGGCCGTCACGCCCTTGCCATTCCCCATTCCCCATTCCCCATTCCCTGCTCCGAAGGGAGCCAAGGCATGAGCGCGCAACCCGCCGCCCCCGCGGTCCCACCCGACCACGTCACGATCGAGATCGACGGCGTGGCCATGGTCGTGCCCAAGGGCTCGACGATCATCCAGGGCGCCGACAAGGCCGGCATCCCGATTCCGCGCTTCTGCTACCACGACAAGCTCGCCATCGCGGCCAACTGCCGCATGTGCCTGGTGGAAGTGGAGATGGGCGGCAAGCCGATGCCCAAGCCGCAACCGGCCTGCGCGACGCCCGTCGCCGACGGCATGAAGGTGCACACGCAATCGGCCCGCGCGCTGTCGGCGCAGCGCAACGTGATGGAGTTCCTGCTGATCAACCATCCGCTCGACTGCCCGGTCTGCGACCAGGGCGGCGAATGCGAGCTGCAGGACCTTTCGCTCGGCTACGGCCGCTCGGTTTCGCGCTTCGTCGAGCGCAAGCGGGTGGTCCCGGACGAGGACCTCGGCCCGCTGGTCGAGACGTTCATGACGCGCTGCATCCACTGCACCCGCTGCGTGCGCGTGATGAGCGAGGTGGCCGGCACGTTCGAACTCGGCGGCATGGAGCGCGGCGAGCGCCTGCAGATCGGCACCTACGTCGGCAAGCCGCTGATGAGCGAGCTGTCCGGCAACGTCATCGACGTGTGCCCGGTCGGCGCGCTGACCAACAAGCCCTTCAAGTTCCGCGCCCGGGCATGGGAGCTGATCGCGCGCGAGTCGGTCGGCTTCCACGACGCACTCGGCTCCAACCTCTGGCTGCACATCCGCCGCGGCGAGGCGCTGCGCGCGGTGCCGCGCGACAACGAAGCGATCAACGAATGCTGGCTGTCCGACCGCGACCGCTGGGCATGCGAGGGCCTGCGCAGCCCCGACCGCGTGCTGGTGCCGCAGGTGCGGCGCAATGGCGCCTGGGTCGAGGTGGACTGGAATGAAGGCGTGCGCGCCGCCAGCGAGGCGCTGCGTGCGGCACCGCAGGGCGGCATCGGGGCACTGCTCTCGCCGGCGACGTCCTGCGAGGAAGGCCACCTGCTCGGCAAACTGGTGCGCGCGCTCGGCAGCGGGCACGTCGACCATCGCCTGCGCCAGCTCGATTTCACCGGCGATGCCGGCGCCACGACGTTTGCGATGCCGGTGGCGGACGTGCCGAAAGCGGACACCATCGTGCTGCTGGGCTGCAACCCGCGCCACGAGATGCCGCTGCTCGGCGCACGCATCCGCAAGGCGGTGGTGCAGGGCGCCCGCGTGCACGCCATCAATCCGGTCGACTTCGACCTGGGTTTCGAGATCCCGCTGGCGTCCCGCTTCACCGCCGCGCCGGACGCATTCGTGCCCGCCGTGCTCCGCCTCGCCCGCGCCGTCGGGGAGGGCAGGGAAGCACCCACGGGCGCGCTGGGCGAGGCGCTGCACGGGGTCGAGGCGGACGAGTTCTCGCGGGGCGTCGCCGCGGCGCTGGGCGGCTCGCAGGCCGCCGTGCTGTTCGTCGGCGAACCGGTGCTGAACCATCCGCAGGCGGGGCTCCTGCGCGAGGCCGCGCGCTACATCGGCCGCCTCAGCGGCGCCGCGCTCGACGAGATTCCCGCCGGCGCCAATGCGATCGGCCTTTCCCGCGTCGGTGCGCTGCCCGATGCCGGAGCGCTGGACGCGCGGGCGATGCTGGCCCAGCCGCGCAGCGTCTACGTGCTCTACGGCTGCGAGCCGCCGGAGGACTTCGCCGATGGCGCCGCCACGATGGCCGCGCTCGCCAAGGCGGACCACGTGGTGGCGTTTGCATCGTTCGCGAGCGAGGCGCTGCGGCGCGTGGCGAGCGTGATCCTGCCGATCGGCCTGTTGCCGGAAACCGATGCCACCCTCGTCAACGTCGACGGCATCCGCCAGGAGCTCACCGAGGCGGCCCGCCCGCCGGGCGAGGCGCGCGCTGGCTGGCGCGTGCTGCGCGTGGTCGGCGCGGCGCTGGCGCTGGAAGGCTTCGATTTCACCACGATCCAGGAAGTCCGGGCGTCGATGCCTGAGAGGGCGCCGGTGCACGCCTCCGCGGCCAGCGCGGCGACGGCCGGGGCGGCGACGGATAGCGTGCCGCGCAACGGATCGCTGGTGCGCATCGCCACCACCGCGATCTATGCGGCGGACGCGACCCTGCGCCGCTCGATGCCGCTGCAGGCGCACCCGCTCGGGCGGTCGGCCGGGGCCCTGGTGCTGCATCCGGAGGATGCGCTCGCGCTCGGCCTCGGCCACGGCGCGCAGGCGCGCGTCAACGGCAGCGTGCTGGCGGTCGAGGTTTCGT
>JAEZQS010000331.1 GCA_023412995.1 Pseudomonadota bacterium | reverse complement strand
GACACCAGCAGCAGGCCGCCACCCGTATCGGCCAGCGAGCGGTTCATGCGTCCTTCGGCATCGGCGACGACCTCGCGGGCGGGCGGATGCGCCTGCGACGACCTGCCCTTGACGGGCCTCCTATACTTTTTCCTTTTGCCGCATCAGCACCGGAACCCACATGGCCGCAGAGCACAACCAGGAGCAGCAGTCCGAGATCAAGACCCTGATCATCAAGGGCAAGGAACAGGGCTACCTGACCTACGCCGAAGTCAACGACCACCTGCCCGACGACATCGTCGACCCGGAGCAGATCGAAGACATCATCGGCATGATCAACGACATGGGCATCGAGGTGCACGAGGTTGCGCCCGATACCGAGACGCTGCTGCCTGAAACCCCGGTCGCCACCGACGACGACACCGCCACCGAGGAAGCGGTCGCGGTGCTTTCCGCCGTGGACGCCGAGGTCGGCCGCACCACCGACCCGGTGCGCATGTACATGCGCGAGATGGGCACGGTGGAGCTGCTCACCCGCGAGGGCGAGATCGCCATCGCCAAGCGCATCGAGGAAGGCCTCAACCAGGTGCAGGCGGCGCTGGCCAGCTTCCCGTGGTCGATCCAGCTGCTGGTGGAGGAATACGACCAGCACACCGAGGGCAAGAAGCGCCTGTCCGAGGTGCTCGCCGGCTTCGCCGACCTCGAGCAGCCTGAGGTGGTGATCGCCGAGGCGGCTTCGACCGAAACCGCCGATGCGGCGAACGGTGCCGAGGAAGAGGAAGAGGACGATTCGGGCGACGAGTCCGACCCGGTCGACACCGGCATCGACCTCGCCGAGGTCGCGCGCCGCATGGACGAACTGCGCCAGATCTACGCGCGCTTCCAGAAGGTCGCCGAGAAGCACGGCAGCGCCGACCGCAAGGCGCAGAAGCTGCGCGACGAGATGGCCGAGGCGTTCCTCAAGCTCAAGCTGCCGGCCATCATGATCGACGGCTTCGTGCGCAAGCTGCGCGAGGTGGTCAACAACATCCGCCACCACGAGCGGATGGTGGCGGAGCTGTGCATCAAGCACGCGCGCATGCCGCGCAAGGATTTCCTCAAGCTCTTCCCGTCCAACGAGACCAACCTCGAGTGGGTCGACGAGCTGTCGCGCAAGCGCCAGAAGTGGTCGCCCGCGATCAAGGCCAACCGCGACGCCATCGTCACCGAGCAGGAACGCCTGATCACGATCGAGCGCACGCTCTACCTCGCCGTGCCGGAGATCAAGGAGATCAACCGGGCGATGTCGATCGGCGAGGCGAAGGCCCGCCGCGCCAAGAAGGAAATGGTCGAGGCCAACCTGCGCCTGGTGATCTCGATCGCCAAGAAGTATACCAACCGCGGCCTGCAGTTCCTCGACCTCATCCAGGAAGGCAACATCGGCCTGATGAAGGCGGTCGACAAGTTCGAATACCGGCGCGGCTACAAGTTCTCGACCTACGCCACCTGGTGGATCCGCCAGGCCATCACGCGCTCGATCGCCGACCAGGCGCGCACCATCCGCATCCCGGTGCACATGATCGAGACGATCAACAAGCTCAACCGCATCAGCCGCCAGATGCTGCAGGAAATGGGCCGCGAGCCGACGCCGGACGAACTCGCCATCAAGATGGAGATGCCCGAGGACAAGATCCGCAAGGTGCTCAAGATCGCCAAGGAACCGATCTCGATGGAAACGCCGATCGGCGACGACGAGGATTCGCACCTCGGCGACTTCATCGAGGACGCGGCCATCGTCTCGCCGGTGGATTCGTCCACCAATATCGGCCTGATGGAGACCGTGCGCGACGTGCTGGCCGGGCTGCCCCCGCGCGAGGCCAAGGTGCTGCGCATGCGTTTCGGCATCGACATGAACACCGACCACACGCTGGAAGAGGTCGGCAAGCAGTTCGACGTCACCCGCGAGCGGATCCGCCAGATCGAGGCCAAGGCGCTGCGCAAGCTGCGCCACCCCAGCCGTTCGGAGCAGCTGCGCTCCTTCCTCGACCTGGAGTGACGGGGGCTTTCGTCCTGCGTTGCGCGACGACGGCTGCAGCGGCAGCCGTCGCCGCAGCGGGCAGCACCGCCGGATCACCCCGCTGCACCCCGTGAAGGATTCCTCCCCGCTGCTGCCGCTCGGCGTCTCGGCCGAGGAACAGGAAGCCTACGAGTTCCTGCTGGCCCATCCGGGCAGCACGGCGGCCGAAGTGGGGCGCGGCACCGGCTGGACCGGGCGCCGTGCCGCGCGCGCGCTCAAGTCGCTCGAAGCCAAGGGCATGGCCAACCGCCTGCCCGAGCGGATCCCGCGCTACCTGCCGATGCCGCCCGAGGTGGCGCTGGAACTCCTCACCACGCGCAAGCAGGAAGAGCTGCAGAACGCGCGCGCGATTGCCGCGCGCTGGCAGTCGAGGGTGCAGCGCACGCCATTCGAGGAGCAGCCGGTCGAGATCATCACGGGCCGCGAGGCGATCTCGCAGATGTTCCAGCACCTGCACCGCTCGGCGCAGCGGGAGGTGCTGTGCCTGGAGCGCCCGCCCTACGTCATCAGCCCCACCTTCCACTACTTCTCGGTGCAGAAGCAGGCGATGGCGCGTGGCGTCGCGCTGCGCAACATCATCGATGCCGCAGTGCTCGAGGTCCCGGGCAAGGTCGAACTGCTGCGCAAGGACGTCGAGGACGGCGAGGAGATCCGCCTGCTCGCGCGCCTGCCGATGAAGCTGGTGATCGCCGACCGCCGCACCGCGCTCATCCCGCTGACGCTCGAACAGACACGCGACATCGCCCTCGTGTTGCGACCGTCGCTCCTGCTGGATTCGCTGTGCGAGCTGTTCGGCATCCTGTGGGAACGCGCCACGCCCTTCGGCACGGCCGCGGTCGAGATGGACCTGTCCGATCGCAGCCGCCACCCGGTCGACGCCGACCGCCTGGTGGCGCTGCTGGCGGCGGGCATGAACGACAAGTCCATCGCGGAAGAACTGGGCATCTCGGCGCGCACGCTCGAGCGCCGCATCGTCGAGATCTCGCGCGGGCTGGGAGCGCGCACGCGCTTCCAGGCGGGCTGGCAGGCCGCGCTGCGCACGACGGCTGCGCGGCCCTCGCGCAAGCGGCGCTGAAGCCGCATCGCAGGCACGCGGGAAAGAGCCAAAGCGGCAAGATTGAAGCACCCGGCGCACAGGGAAGGCCAAGGGCCGCGCATCCTGCAGGAGCCGGCTTCAGCAGCGACCGGCCGATCGAAAGATTGAACCACGAAGAACACGAAGGAAGGCCGGAAAGATCGAAACACCGGGCGCACAGGGAAGGCAAAGGCTCACGGTGCAAGGGCCAAGGGCGGCGCATCCGGCAGGAGCCGTCTTCAGCCGCGACCGGCCGATCGAAAGATTGAACCACGAAGAACACGAAGAAGGCCGGCAAGATCGAAACACCGGCAGAGGAAAAGCGGAGCCGGGAGTGGGCTCTGCAGGGTGCGGGGGTGGGTGGTGCAGGTCTGCGATCCCCTGCCTTCTTCTGCTGCCCCGGTGGGCCCGGTGTGCCCGGTGTCCGGACCTGGCTTTTCGCCGACGGGCGGGGCGGTGTGACGAGTTTCCGCCATGGCGGAAAGCGGCCATCCCGGCGTGCAGGCGATGCGTACAATCTGGGTTCCCGCCAGCGGCGAACCACTTCCGAAGGGCAGCTCCATCATGCGCACCAACCCGATTTCCGCATCGCCCCTGCTGCGGGCGATGTCCGTGGCACTGGTTTCCTGCATCGCCTCCCTTGCCTGCGCGCCGGCGCAGGCCGCCGTGGCACCCGCGCCGCAGGGCGCCGTCGGCATTTCGATCGGGACCGACCTGTCGGTCGACACCGGCTTCGGGATCGACGGCTTCGCGACCGCCGATTACAACGACGACGAGGGCATCCAGGACGAGGCGGTGCGGGTGCTTGCCGCCGCGGACGGCGGCTACTGGCTGGTCGGCTTCCATCGCCGGAGCGAAACGGCCGATCGCCTTGCCGTCGCGAGGTTCGATGCCGATGGCCACCCGGACATGGCCTACGGCGTCGATGGCAAGACGACCGGGCCGACCGACGTCAGCTATATCCGCGACGCGATCCTCGTCGGCGACCGCTTCTATTTCGCCGGCCTGCACATCGTCGGGTTCCGCGGCATCGTGGCCGTCGGTTGCGCCAACCTGGACGCCACGCCGTGTGCTGGTTTCGGGGAGGGCGGCACCGTCACGCTGCCGATCAACGACGAGGACCACAGCAGCGAGGCCTCGCACCTGCTGCATCGCGACGGCGCGCTCTACATCGTCGGCAACACCGATCCGGGTGGCGGCTTCGGCAGCTCCAGCGCGATCGCCGTCGCCAAGATCGACGCGGCGACCGGTGCGCTGGACACGGCCTTCGGCGACGGCAGCGGTCCGTTCCCGGGCACCTCGGTGTTCGATCCGGACATCGTGCCGGCCGCGTTCGACTTCGCCAACGCCGCCGCCTTCGCGGCCAACGGCAACCTGCTGGTCGGCGGCGCTGCCCAGGACAACGACAACTCCGGCAGCGATGCCTTCGTGCTGTCGGTCGACCCCGCCACCGGCGCCCTGGACACGAGCTTCGGCGACGGCGGCTACACCTGGTTTTCCACCAGCGACGGCGTCCACTTCGACCACCTGGACGTGCGCGCGATCCATGTGTTCGACGACGGCCGCATCCTGCTGGCGGGCAACGGCAACTACGACGACGAGTTCTTCAACTCGATCACCAACGTCCTGCTCGCCTCGGTCGAACCCGACGGCACGCCGACGGCCACCTTCGGTATCGGCGGCATGATCCGCGCCAACGTGGGCATCAACACCGAAGTGCAGGCGATGGTGGTGCGCCCCGATGGCGACATCGTCGTCGCCATGGCGTCGAGCGGCCTGTTGCCCAATGAGTACTCGCCGGCGATCCAGCAGTCGATGGTGCAGTTCGAGCCCGACGGCAGTGGCCCGACCGCCACCGTTTCGATCGAATACCCGGTTGCCGGCGATTTCCCGGCGCAGGGCCGCCCGGTCTCGATGCTGGGCGATTCGCGCGACCGCGTCCTGGTGGGCGGCTTCGCCCTGTGGGAGTTCGTCTTCCCGATCCCCGACGCCTATCACACGCTGACGCGCCTCGTGCGCGACGGGGTGTTCGCGAGCGGTTTCGAGGAGTAGGACGCACCCGCCGCGCCCGTGCTGTCGAGGAGCGGCGCAGCCGCGACCGCGATACCACGCGTGCGACGAACGCATCGTATTGGCGTAGCGACCGGCCACCCCGCGGTCGCGCTTGCCGCGCCTACGACGGCACGAGCGTTTCGTAGGAGCGGCGCCGCCGCGGCCGCGAATCTCCGCGTGCGACGAACGCACCAAGTAGCGACGCGACCGGCCATCCCGTGGTCGCGCTTGCAGCGCTCCTACAGGGCGTTGCGGGGCAACCGGTTGTGGATGGCGGTGGCGGCGATCGCGGCGTGGCCGACAGCCACGCTGATCTGGTTGAGGTCGCTGACCACGTCGCCGGCGGCATAGAGGTTCTCCACCGAGGTCTGCATGTGTGCATCGACCAGGATCTCGCCGTCCGCGTCAGTGCGCAGGGCAAGGGAGGCGGCAAAGGCGGCGGCCTTGGGTTCGGCGCCCAGCACGGGGTAGAGGGTGTCGAAGGCTTCCTCGCGGCCATCCCAGGCCACGCGGCAGGCATCCCGGTCGGTGTTGCCCGCGCCGGGAAGGTCGATGCGCACCGGAACGGGCAGGCAGCGCACGCCCAGGACAGCCGCTTCACGCAATGCATCCGCGCCGGCTTCGCCGGGCTCGCTCGCGATCGCGGTGACGGTGCGCGAAAACGTGCGCAGGAACGCCGCATGGCGCAGCGCCGCGTCCGGCGGGCCATAGACCGCGATGCGCTCGTCGCGTGCCTCGTAGCCGTCGCAGATGGCGCACAGGCGGACGACACCGGCGGCGATGGCGCGCTCCAGTCCGCGCAGTGCCGGCATGCGGTCGCTGATGCCGCACGCGATGAGCACGGTGGGCGCCCTGCACGAGTGCTCGCCCGCCTCGATCTGGAAGCCGTCGCCTTCGCGCGCGATGCGTTCGACGCGCGCGTCGATCAACCGCGCGCCATAGCGCACGGCCTGCTCGCGCAGGCGATCGAGCAGGTCGTTGCCGGACACGCCGAACGGAAATCCCGGGCAGTTGTGGCTGACCGGGATGTAGCGGGCACGACTGTGCCCGTGGTCGAAGACGCGTACGTGGCGACGGAACCGCGCAAGGTAGGTCGCCGCAACCAGCCCCGCCGGTCCGCCGCCGATGACGATGCAGTCGGGAGGTGGCCGGTCAGTGCGTGGTGCGGTCATTTTCCTCGTGCACGTCGCCCGATTCGCCTTCGCTGCGCTGCTCGTAGTCGGGCTGCTCCACGCCGGTGCTGCCGTTGCACTGCGCGTTCTCGCCCTGTGTGCGGCGGCGGCCGCTTTCGCGCGCGGGCTGCGCGCCGGGCGGTTGCTGGTTGTTGCGGGGATTGCGCATGGTCTCGCCTCGGTTGCCGGTGGCCGATCGCACCGACGTCGACGCTGCGCGTGCGTGGCTTGCCGTGCGATGAATGCGCGGCTGTGGCGGGGACGAAGGAATTCAGTGCCGATCGGGCAGCGCGAAGGCGCACTGGCGATATCGCGTGAACTGGCTGCTGGCGCGGGAGAGGAAGAGGGTGCGCGCCAGGAGGGGCACGGGCGGCGACCTGCGCCGGATGCGTGCGGTGAAACGCGCACCGCCGGCAGGCGCCGGCGGTGCGGCGCAGCAGGTAAGGCGGCCGCGTCCGAGAG
>JAEZQS010000330.1 GCA_023412995.1 Pseudomonadota bacterium | reverse complement strand
CGGCCACCCCGCGGTCGCGCTTGCAGCGCTCCTACAAGGGCCCCGGCATTTCGTAGGAGCCACGCAGCCGCGACTGCGAAGGACGCATGCCGGGGAACACGCCAAAGGCCCTTCCTTCGTGCTCGTCGTGTACTCGTGGCTCAGTCTTCCGCTTTGGCTTTGGCTTCGACTTTCGCTTCGGCTTTTGCCTGCGGATCCGGACCCACCTCCATCCGCACCGGGATCGGCACGTTGCACAGGTCGATCTTGCCGGCGGGAACCTTGTACCAGTCGTCGCGTCGGTTGCGGCGTGATTCGACCAGTGCCGCGAAGGTGGCGGTGTCGGTGCGCAGCACCTCGAGCGGCAAACGCTCGCTGGCGGGCAGGTCGGCGGCGAGGCGCACGGAGCGGATCGGCAGCTGCTGCGCGGGATCCTCGTAGAAGCCAAGCGCGCCGCTGCCGCGCGGGAGCGAGGACAGCAGTTCCATCCCCTGCAACACGCGGCCGACAAGCGCTATGTTGCGATCGAGCTGGCGCGGTGCCTGGCCGATCACGACGTACAGCTCTGCGCCCGTGCCGGTCTCGACGCCGGTGTCCCGGCCCGCGCCGACCATACCGTAGCAGTGCGCCAGCCAGGTCTTGCCGGCAGCCGCATCGCGTGCGACCGGGAAGCCGCCGGAAAACCCGACTTCGGCGGCATACACATCGCCATCGGCCAGTCGCGTGAAGGGCAGGTCGTCGCCGATGGCACGCTCGAATTCGGGTGCCAGCGTGGCAGCCGCCTTGCCGAGCGGGCGCGCCTTGCCTTCTTCGCCAGCCGCCGGATCGCCCCACTGGGTGACGAAACCGTCCTGCACGCGCAGGACCGCGAGCCCGTCGAAGTAGTGCGCGCGCACCAGCGTGCGCAGGTTGGCCGCGTGCAGCGGCGCGTATGCCGTGGCCAGTTCGATCACCACCCGCCCGCCGGGCAGGTCCATGTAGAGCGTGTCGGCCGGATCCGGGCGGCGCCAGTCCGAAGCGGTGGACGCCTCCAGCACCTGCTGCATCGTGCGTGCGGCAGGCTGCGCCGCCTGCACGGCCGGCGCGGCAGGCGCGATGGCGCAGACGGCGGCCAGCGGCGCCAGGCGCTGCACGAGGCCGCCCATCAGTGGCGGCCCCTGGCGCGCCTCGCCAGCGCCGGCTTGTCGAAGCGGCGGATGAACGCGCGCACGTCCGCATACACGAGGTTGCGCCAGCGCCGTCCGCTGAAGATGCCGTAGTGGCCGGCACCCGCGACCTCGATGTGCTTGCGGTCGGCGTCCGCGACGCCGCTGCACAAGGCGTGGGCGGCACGGGTCTGGCCGAGCCCGGAAATGTCGTCGAGCTCGCCCTCGATGGTCAGGAGTCCCGTATCGCGGATCGCTTCCGGTGCCACCCGCTCGCCCTCCACGTACCAGCGGCCGAGCGGCAGCAGGTGCTGCTGGAACACGATGCGGATGGTGTCCAGGTAGAACTCGGCCGGCAGGTCCAGCACCGCGTTGTACTCGTCGTAGAAGCGGCGGTGCGCGGCGGCGTCCTCGAGGTCGCCGCGCAGGAGGTTGCGGTAGAAGTCCCAGTGCGCGTTGAAGTGGCGGCTGGGATTCATCGAAAGGAAGCCGGCGTGCTGCAGGAAGCCGGGGTACACCTTGCGTCCCTTGCCGGGATAGTTCGGCGGCACCTCGCACACCACGTTGGTCTCGAACCACTCGTACGGCTTGGTGGTGGCGAGGTCGTTGACGCGCGTCGGGCGCTCGCGTGGATCGATCGGCCCGCCCATCAGGGTGAGGCTGAGCGGCGTCGGCTCGTCGTTGGCCGCCATCAGGGACACCGCCGCCAGCACCGGGACCGTTGGCTGGCACACGGAGACCACATGCAGCCGCCGCGCGCCGAGGTGGCCGATGAACCGGCGCATGTAGGCGACGTAGTCGTCCATGCCGAATGCGCCCCGGGCGAGCGGCACCATGCGCGCATCGACCCAGTCGGTGACGTACACCTGGTGGTCGCGCAGGAGGGTGCGCACCGCATCGCGCAGGAGCGTTGCGTGGTGTCCCGACAGCGGGGCGACCACCAGCACCACCGGATCATCGAGCAGTTCCTGCAGCGCCGCGGGATCGCTGGCGCAGCGGCGGAAGTGCAGCAGGTTGCAGAAGGGCAGCGCGACATCGCGCTCCTCGACCACCGCCGCCTCGCGCCCGTGTGCGATGACCGAGCTGATGCCGAACGCCGGCTTTTCGTAGTCCTTGCCGAGCCGGTAGAAGAGTTCGTAGCCGGCGGCGAGCCGCTCGGCCCCCGGCAGGCGCGCCATCCAGCTGTCCGGCGCCGACAGTACCTGGGCTGCCGCGCCCGACCAGGCGACCCATGGCTCGAGCAGCGAGCGCCCCATTTCATGCAGGTGGTAGAGCATCGATTCCCCTGTTTGCCACGGCCAGGCGCGGCACGCGGTGCAGCACTTTACCCGACGGAACGGGCTCCGCGCGTGGTCCGATCGGCATATTCAGGCGCCCGCCCGGGATGCCACAATGGTCGGTCCGGCAACGTGAACGAGGGGACACGCATGCGAACGAGGCAGGGATCCTTCCACGCGCGGGTGCTCGCGGCCGTCTTGCTCGTCATCGGCGCCTGCGCGCCGGCCGCGGCGGCATCGCGTGCCGGCGTTCCCGAGCCGGTGGACGTCGCCTGGCCCGGCACCCTCGTGCTGGAGGTCGATGCCACCGACATCGAGCGGCGCATCTTCCGCGTGCAGGAGGAAATCCCGGTGCAGCCGGGTCCGCTGGTGCTGCTCTACCCGCAGTGGCTGCCGGGCAACCATGCGCCGCGCGGCCCGATCGACAAGCTGGCGGGGCTGCGCATCCGTGGCGGCGGCGCGGAAATCGCGTGGCAGCGCGATCCGCTGGACGTGCATGCGTTCCACGTCGTGGTGCCGGAAGGCGTCGACCGGCTGCAGCTCGCGTTCGAGTTCCTGTCGCCGCAGGAGCGCGGGCAGGGGCGCGTCATGATGACCGCCGACATGCTGAACCTGCAGTGGAACACGGTGGTGCTCTACCCGGCAGGCCACTACGCGCGCCGCATCGAGGTGCTGCCGAGCGTGCTGCTGCCGCCCGGCTGGGGTGTTGGCAGCGCGCTCGATCGCCTGCCCGGCGGCGCGGGCGCCGATACGGGCGGCCGCGTGCGTTTCGCCGCGGTCTCGCTGGAGACGCTGGTCGACTCGCCGCTGTTCGCGGGGCGCCACTTCCGCCGCCTCGAGCTGGGCGACGGCGACCGGCCGGTCGCGCTCGACC
>JAEZQS010000037.1 GCA_023412995.1 Pseudomonadota bacterium | reverse complement strand
GGGGGGGCAAGTGCGGTGTGCGACAGCAGGGCGAGCGGCATTTGCTGCCAGCGTAGGGACGCCCTGGCCCTGCCTTCATCAATGCAGCGTCCGGTACACCTCGGGCGTGAAGGCATCGACCGCGATCACCTCGTCGCGGGCGTCGCGGGCTTCGTTGAGCAGGTCGTAGTCCTCGCCGCTGATCACGCCGGCGGCGAGGCCGAGGTCGTCGAGCAGGTAACCGGGCGCGTGGTCGAGGCGCCCTTCGCGCACCGCGTCGCGCAGGCGCGTCTCCACCGGGATGGCGCGCACGGCCATGTCGAGCGCCGCCTCCAGGGCGCCGAGTCCGGGTTCGCTGGCAGGCGGAACGAACACGTCGGCGGTCAGCGTGCGGCGTGCCTCGCGGTCTTCCAGGATGTCGCGCGCGACTTCGCGCCCGCGGCGGTCCGACGGCGGCCGGAAGCGTGGTCCGAGCGGGAAGATCGCCCAGCGCAGCAGCGTTGCCGCCCAGCGCACCGGCAGGTTGTCCAGTACGCCGACGAGGGCTTCCTGGATGCGGTACAGGCACAGCTCCGTCGCCCAGCACGCCAGGGCGTGGTTCGACCGCGTCTTGGGGCCGTCGTGGTAGCGCTTGAGCGTGCAGCTGGCGAGATAGAGGTAGGCCAGCGCATCGGCCAGGCGCCCCGACAGTTTCTCGCGCCGCTTGAGCGATCCGCCGAGCGTGCCCATCGCCGTGTCCGACACGATGGCGAACGCGGCGGAGAAGCGCGACAGGTGCTGGTAGTAGCGGCCGGTGTCCTCGGCGTCGGGCGTGCCGGCCAGGCGCGAGCCGCTCCACGCGAGCAGCTTGGCCCGCACCGCGCGGGTGACGAACAGGTTCACGTGGCCGAAGATCGCGCGGTCGAACGCGGCGAGGTCGTTGCGGGACACCGCCTCGATCTCGGCATGCACGTAGGGATGGCAGCGGATCGCGCCCTGGCCGTAGATGATCATCGAGCGGGTCAGTATGTTGGCGCCTTCCACCGTGATGCCGATCGGCACCGCGTCCCAGGCGCGCGCAAGCAGGTTGCGCGGGCCGCGCTGGATGGCACTGCCGGCGCGGATGTCCATCGCATCGCTCACCACCTGGCGCATGCACTCGGTGAGGTACGCCTTGCAGATGCTGCCGATCACCGCTGGCTTCTCTCCGGCGTCGAGCGCGCCGCAGGTGAGGTTGCGCGCGGCGGTCATCAGGTAGGTGAGGCCGGCAATGCGCGCAAGCGGTTCCTCGA
Source organism: Pseudomonadota bacterium (assembly GCA_023412995.1). Classification (GTDB taxonomy): domain Bacteria; phylum Pseudomonadota; class Gammaproteobacteria; order Xanthomonadales; family Rhodanobacteraceae; genus Dokdonella_A. The sequence goes on along the minus strand of JAEZQS010000037.1, from coordinate 3,399 downwards.
TGCCCTCGAAGCGCCCGATCGGCGTGTCGAACTGCTCGCGTACGGTGGCGTAGGCGCCGCAGATGCGGGTGGCAAGCTGCGCCGCGCCGATCGAGAGCGCGGGCAGCGAGATCGAGCGGCCGGCGGCAAGCGACTCCATCAGCATGCGCCAGCCCTGGCCGATGCGCTCGCGCCCGCCGATCACCGCCTCGTCGAGCGGCACGAAGACGTCGCGGCCGGTGGTCGGCCCGTTCATGAAGGGCACGCCCATGGGGTCATGCCGCAGCCCGATGGAGATGCCCGGCAGGTGGCTCGGCACCAGTGCGCAGGTGATGCCGCGGTCTTCATCCGGACCCAGCAGGTGGTTCGGATCCTTCAGCCGGAACGCCAGGCCGATCAGCGTCGCGACCGGCGCGAGGGTGATGTAGCGCTTGTTCCAGCTCAGGCGCAACCCGAGCACTTCCACGCCGTCGACGAGGCGTTTCTCGACGATCCCCTCCGATTGCGTGGCGGCGGCATCGGAACCGGCTTCGGGCCCGGTCAGCGCGAAGCAGGGGATCTCCTCGCCCCGTGCGAGCGGGCCGAGGTGGCGCTGCTTCTGTTCCTCGGTACCGTAGTGCACCAGCAGTTCGCCCGGACCGAGCGAGTTGGGCACCATCACGGTGACCGCGGCAGTGACCGAGCGGCTGGCGAGCCGCGTCACCACGCGCGAGTGCGCCAGCGCGGAAAAGCCCAGGCCGCCGTGTTCCTGCGGCAGGATCATGCCGAAGAAGCGCTCGCGCTTGATGAACTCCCAGATTTCCGGCGGCAGGTCGCGCTGCTGGTAGACCTGCCAGTCGTCCAGGCGCCGGCACAGTTCCTCCACCGGGCCGTCGAGGAAGGCCTGCTCGTCGGCGCGCAGCGGTGGCGACCGGAACGCCAGCAGCTTGTCCCAGTCCGGCATGCCGCCGAAAAGGTCGCCATCCCACCACACCGTGCCGGCCTCGAGCGCCACCCGTTCGGTCGCGCCGAGGCGCGGCAACACGCGCGCGAAGCGCGGCAGCAGGAAGCGCGAAACGAGGTGGCGGCGCAGCGGCGGCAGCCCGAACACGGCCGCGAGCACGATCAGCACGGCGGTGCAGGTGGCGAACAGCGCCGGGTGCGCCACCCCGCCGAGGCGCCAGCCGACCAGCACCACCGCGGCCGCGGCGACCCAGGCGAGGAACCCCGCGCCGCGGAAGGCCAGCGCGGAAAACACGATCAGGGCGACCAGCACGATGGCGAGCGTGGACATGGCGGCTCCGGTGCGGGAGGCACCGATTATGGCGCCTGCCACTGAACCGCGTCGCGCGTGGCGGCGCCCGGGTATGGCAGGATCGCGCCATGAAGACCAAGCGCGAGATCGTTGCGAACTGGCTCCCGCGGTACACCGGAACGCCGCTGGAGGCGTTCGGCGAATACGTCCTGTTGACCAACTTCGGCCATTACGTCGCGCGTTTCGCGGAATGGCATGGCGTCGAGGTGCACGGCGCCGACCGGCCGATGCCCAATGCGACGGCCGACGGCATCACGATGGTCAACTTCGGCATGGGCAGCCCGAACGCGGCGACCGTGATGGACCTGCTGTCGGCGCGGGCGCCCAAGGCCTGCCTGCTGCTCGGCAAGTGCGGGGGACTCAAGCGCAAGAACGCGCTCGGCGACCTCGTGCTGCCGATCGCGGCAATCCGCGGCGAAGGCACCTCCGACGACTACCTGCTGCCCGAAGTGCCCGCGTTGCCGGCATTCCAGCTGCAGCGCGCGGTCTCCACCATGATCCGCGACCTCGGCCACGACTACTGGACCGGCACGGTCTACAGCACCAACCGCCGCGTGTGGGAGCACGACGCGGCGTTCAAGGACTACCTGCGCAAGACGCGCTGCATGGCGATCGACATGGAGACCGCGACCATCTTCGCCGCCGGCTTCGCCAACCACATCCCGACCGGGTCGCTGCTGCTGGTGTCCGACCAGCCGATGATCCCCGAAGGCATCAAGACCGAAGCCAGCGACCGGTCGATCACGGCCGGGTTCGTCGATACGCACATCCGCATCGGCATCGAGGCGCTCAAACTCGTCCGCCGACGCGGCCGCAGCGTCAAGCACCTGCGCTTTGAGGATTCGGAACCGGGTTACAGCAGCAAAGACTGAACCACGAAGACCACGAAGAACACGAAGGGAGCAGAGCGGCAGATTGAAACACCGAGCACACCGAGCACACCGAGAAGGCAAAAGCGCGAAGGTCCAAAAGCCTGGAGCGGTAACGAATTCTGTTTGTGGGGCTCGACGGGTCGTGGTGCCGGCGGGAGGTGCTCGGGCTGGATTCCAGACCGGTCCGATCTCCGTATTTACAGGTTCAGCCTTGCTCCTGCTTTCTCTGCGTGTTCGGTGTTTCAGGTCTTTGATTTCGTCCGTGTCTCCTTCGCGGGGAAGGCGTCAGTACCGTGGCACGGTGGGGTCCACTTCGCGTGCCCAGGCGTCGATGCCGCCTTCGATGTTGTAGACGTCGCGGAAGCCGTGGTCGTGGAAGTGTTCGGCGGCGTTGCGGCTGGCGTTGCCGTGGTGGCAGAGGAAGGCCAGCGGCGTGTCCTTCGGCAGCGCGACCAGGCGCGCGTGGGAGTCCGGTTCCAGCACGTCGGCACCGGCAAACGGCGCGCGCGCGCGTTCGGCGGCGGGGCGCACGTCGACCACCGTGATGTCGCCGGCATCGAGGCGCTGCTTCAGCGCCTGCACGGAGAGCGACTTCACCATCGGCGGCGCCTCGGGCAGGAAGATCGCCAGGCCCTCGCCATGCGGCGTGCTGGTCCAGTCGATGGTGGCGCCGCGCGCGCGCTGCGCGCTGGCGACGTCGAAGCGCACTTCCAGCCCGTTCGCATCCACCACGATGTCGTTGGCGCCCGGCTCGCGCAGCTGGAACTGCGGCTGGAAACGGCCATCCACCACCAGGAACAGCTTCGCCTCGCCGGCGCCGCCGAGCGCGGCGCGCACCTTCTCCACCGCGGCGTCGGAAATGGTGATCACCGGCGGGGTGCGGTCGGGCTCGGGTACGCCGAGCGCACGGTGCAGTTCGCCGGAGTCGAACATGGACTGCACGATGTCGGCGCCGCCCACCAGCTCGCCGCGGATGTAGAGCTGCGGGATGGTCGGCCAGTTGCCGAATTCCTTGATGCCGGCGCGGATGTCGGCGTCCGCCAGCACGTCGACGGTGGCGTAGTCTTCCAGCAACGCATCGAGGCGGTCGGTGGCGGCGGCGGAAAAGCCGCATTGCGGCGCACCGCGCGAGCCCTTCATGAAGAGGACGACGGGATGGTCGGCAAGGAGCCGTTCGATGCGCTCGCGGGTTTCGGTGTTCATCGTCGGGGAAGGAATGGGGAGGAAGCCGGACATGATACGCCGGCGCGGCGC
>JAEZQS010000327.1 GCA_023412995.1 Pseudomonadota bacterium | reverse complement strand
TTTCCCGCCTGCGGCGGGCAGCACCGGTCGTCGCCGCGGCAAACCCGCCTGCGCAGCGAGACTGCGCAGGCCGGCTGCGGAGCGCCACGACCGTATTCCACTGCTGGGCGACGGAGTTCAGCCTGGTCGGAGCAGGCGACGGGCGACCCGCCCTGGACCGGGTGGCCTGCGGGATAGGCTAAGGCCCGTCGAAGCCGTCGCGGAACAGCGTGTCGTCTTCCGGTGGCTGCTGCTGCGCGCGGCAGGCGTCGCCACCGGCCTCGACGCGGATGTCGTCCAGGGCCCAGCCGGCGTCGTTGACGAACGAATCGGCGTCGATGCGGAAGCGCAGGCGCAGGTCGGGCGCATTGTCGGCCGCCGCGGGCAGGGCGACGACGTGCGATTCCCAGGTGCTGCGACCGCTGCAGCTGTAGAGCAGCTGCCAGCTGCCGCCACCAAGCTGGTATTCGAGCCGTCCGTAGTCGTAGCCGGCCTCGGTCGCGCAGCGGTCGTCGAAGCTGATCGCGGCGTCGGCATAGCCGGTCAGGTCGATGGCGGCCGCGGTCGTGAGCGTGCAGTTGCTTCCCGCGCAGCTGTAATCGGGCGTGTTCCACGCCAGCGAGTCATGGCCGGGAACCGACTGGATCATCCACTCGCTGCCCGCCGTCCACGCACCCGGGCCCGATTCCATGTCGTCCTCGAACAGGGTGCAGGTGGCGTACAGGGCGAAGTCGTGGGCGACGCTGCCGCCCGCGGCGAGCGTCACGTCCTGCAGGTCCTCGTCGAGGTGGTGCGGTGCACTGACGCGGACGTCATAGCGGCCTGGATAGCCATGCGCGCGGTAGCCGCCGGTTGCGCCGTTGCTGGTCGCCACGTGCGATTCGGCCGCGCTGGACAAGGTGACCGTCGCCGCCAGCGGCTCGCCGCTGGCAAGGTCCGTCACCCGGCCCTGGAGCGTGCCGACGCTGGCTGCATCGACGACGTCCACCATGGCCGCCGTGGGCGTGCCGGAATTCCCTGCGCTGTCCACGCCTTGCACATGGATGAAATGCCGGCCCACCCCCAGCGCCCCGGCGTCCAGCGTTCCCGCCACGCCCTCGCGGGCGGAATCGAAGCTGCCATCGAGCGCCTCCAGGGCAATCGCCACCGCGCCGTCCTGCCAGGGCAGCGCGTCCACATAGGCATTCGCGGCGGCAATGTCGCGCAGCGGCTCCTGGCCATTGGACTGGTTGAAGCGGCTGCCATCGAGCAGGGCGGTGATGGCGAGCGTATCGCCGCTGGCGACCAGGTCCGATCCGGTGCCCACCGCCAGCGTGTCCGGTCCGGCCGGCAGGCGGTAGGGCGCGTGCAGCGCGCGGGCGGCGTAGCGCAGCGCATCGATGTTCTTCGGCGCAGTGTCGCCTTCGAACGAGCTGCATTGCTGGAAGAACTGCTCGTCGGTTTCGAACGTGTAGCTCGGCACGCCGAGCAGTCCGTACATCGTGTCGACGGTGGTGCCGTCGGTGGGATAGAGCTCGTCCGACTGCTGCGGCCGGTAGCCGTTGAACCAGGCCAGGCGCCGTCCCAGGGTGCGCAGCGCGTCGCGGTCGGGTGCCGGCGCGGCCGTATCGCCCCACGGCCACATGACGAGGTTGGAATAGCTGTGGAGATCGACGAAGAAGCCGCTGGTGCCCTCCACTGCGGCGCCGCCATCGTCCGGGAGCGAGGACGGGTTCATCGAACCGGTGCGGCGGTCGGCGAACACGCCGCCGCTGCACTCGCCCGCGCTGGTACACGTGCCGGCGACGTAGGCGACGAGGTTTTCCGTTTCCGGTTCGGACATCTTCACCGGGCCGCGGAAGGTTTCATCGCACGTCCAACCGCTGGAGCCGCCGCCATTCGTGATGTTCCAGTGGAACGGAAAATTGCGGTTGAGGTCGATGCCATCGGGCCCCGAGGGACTTGTGCAGTTCCCCTCCACGTCGTTGGTGTTCTTGCGCCACAGGTCGCCCTGCTCGGCGTGCTTGCGCCCGTCCGGGTTCACCTGCAGCACCAGCCGGAAATCGTTGTGGTCGACCAGCCAGGTCGCCTCCGGGTCGTGCCCGTAGCCATGCACCAGCCACTCGGCAAAGCGCGTGTTGATTTCGGCCGGCGCGTATTCGCGCGCATGGATGGAGCCGAACACCACCATCCGCGGGCGATCCGGGTCGGCGGCGGCGGTGGCGAGGTTGGTGATGCGCATCACGCGCATCATGTAGCCGGCGCTGGCGTCCTGCGTCTTCTCCCAGCTCGGGCCGATTTCCTCCACCGCGGCGATACCCGGATTGCCCGCCGCGAGGTCGTCCATCGTGGCGTAGGTGCCTTCCACCGTGCGATAGCAGGCGTAACCGGGGATCGCGTCGTAGCCGGCGGGGTTGCGCGTCGCCACGCCGGAAGCGCGTGCCGCGGCGATCCGCGCCATCGCCTCGTGCAGGCGCGCACTGGCGACGGTGTCGACCTGCACCGGCAGGCCGGCCGCCTGCAACCGGTCGATGCCCGCCTCGTCGACCGTGGCGCGCAGCAGCTGGCGCTTGCGGTCGATGCGCACGTGCTGGAACTGCGGGGCGATCGCGCGCAGCGTGGCGAGGTCCGGATAGCGCGCCTCGACCACCCAGTCCGCCGCGACCGCGGTGTTGAGGCCGGCAAGGGCGATGGCGGCTGCAAGGACGGTCCGGCGCATGCGATTCCCCCGGCAAAGACCCCGATGGTAGCGGCGCGGCAACGGAGGCGAAAGCGGCGCCGGCGGCATGGCGCGCGATCCGCGCCCCGTGTGCGCGGTCGCCTGGCCGTCGCGTGGCACGCCGGCGGTAAACTCGCCGCTCGTTCGACAGAGCGTCGTCCATGAGCCGCAACGCCGCCTCCGACAACCCCGCCGCCCGTGCCGCCGACCTGCGCGCGCGCATCGAGGACGCCAACTGGCGTTACCACGTGCTGGACGAGCCGGACATCCCGGATGCCGAGTACGACCGCCTGTTCCACGAGCTGGTGGCGCTGGAAGCGGCCCATCCGGAACTTGCCGATCCCGGTTCGCCGACGCAGCGGGTGGGCGCCGCGCCCTCCGGCACCTTCGCACCGGTGCGCCACGAGATCCCGATGCTCTCGCTCGCGAACGCCTTCAGCGACGGCGAAGTGGAGGACTTCGTCCGCCGCATCGAGGAACGCGCCGAACTGCACGATCCGCTATTCTCGGTCGAGCCCAAGTTCGACGGCCTCGCCATCAGCCTGCGCTACGAAGAGGGTCGCTTCGTCCGTGGCGCCACCCGCGGCGACGGCGAAACGGGCGAGGACGTGACCGCCAACCTGCGCACGGTGAAGGCGATTCCGCTGAAGCTGCGCGGCAGCGGCTACCCGCGGGTGCTGGAGGTGCGCGGCGAGGTGTACATGCCGCGTGCCGCGTTCGAGTCCTGGAACGAGCGCGCGCGGGCGGAAGGCGGCAAGGTGCTCGCCAACCCGCGCAACGGCGCCGCCGGTTCGCTGCGCCAGCTCGACCCCCGCGTGACGGCGCAGCGGCCGCTGGCGTTCTTCGCCTATGCGCTGGGCGTGGTCGAGGGCGGCACGCTGCCACCGTCGCACGCGCAGACGCTGGCGCGCCTGCGCGAGTGGGGACTGCCGGTCAGCCCGCTGGTCGATGTCGCGCGCGGCGCTGCCGGGTGCCTGGGCTACTTCGCGCGCATCGGCGCACGGCGCGACGCGCTGCCGTTCGACATCGACGGCGTGGTCTACAAGGTGGATGCGCTGGCCGTGCAGCGCGAGCTCGGCTTCGTCGGGCGCACGCCGCGCTGGGCCATCGCGCACAAGTTCCCGGCGCAGGAGCAGCAGACCCGCGTCAAGGACATCCTGGTCAACATCGGCCGCACCGGCGCGGCCACCCCCGCCGTGCGGCTGGTGCCGGTGCAGGTCGGCGGGGTCACCGTCACCAACGCGACGCTGCACAATGCCGACCAGGTCGCCCGCCTCGACGTGCGGGTCGGCGACACCGTGATCGTGCGGCGCGCCGGCGACGTCATCCCCGAGGTGGTGCGGGTGGTGCCGGAACTGCGCCCGCCGCACACCCGGCCGTGGCGCATGCCGACGCACTGTCCCGTGTGCGGCTCGGACATCGTGCGCGAGGAAGGCGAGGCGGTGGCGCGCTGCAGCGGCGAGCTCACCTGCCCGGCGCAGCGCACCCAGGCGGTGTTCCACTTCGCCTCGCGCCGCGCGATGGACATCGAGGGCCTCGGTGAGCGGTATATCGAGGCGCTCGGAGAGTTCGGCTACGTCGCCTCGGTCGCCGACCTCTACAAGCTCACGCTCGACGACCTGCTCGAGATGAAGCGCCGCGCCGACGAGCAGGGCGGCACCACGCCGGAAACCGTGAAGGCGGGGAAGGTCGCCACGCGCTGGGCCGAGAACCTCATCGGGGCGATCGCGGCGAGCCGCCGCACGACCCTCGCGCGCTTCCTTTATGCGCTCGGCATCGAGCACGTCGGCGAGAGCACGGCGAAGGCGCTTGCCGCCTGGTTCGGCGACATCGCGCTCATCCGCCATCTGCCGTGGCCATTGCTCACGCTGGTGCCCGACATCGGCGGCGAGGTGGCGCGGGCGATCGATGCGTTTTTCCAGCAGGAGGGCAACCAGCAGGTGATCGACCAGCTGCTGGCGCGCGGCGTCACGATCGGTGACTCGCACCCGCCCTCGCCGAAGCTCCGGCCCCTGCTGGATGCCGCCCATGTGCTGGCCCGCATGGAAATCCCGAAACTGACGGTGAAGCGCGCGGAGCAGCTGACGCTGGCATTCGAATCGTTCGAGTCGGTAATGGCTGCGGGCGGCGAGGCGCTGGTCGAGGCCGGCTTGCCTGCCGATACGGCGGCGGCCCTGCAGGCGTGGCGGGTCTCGCCCGCAGGCAGCGTCCTCGCCCGCCGCTGCGCCGACGCGCTGGTGCGCCTGCGCGCTGCCGTGGCG